>NZ_JBKFDO010000005.1:0-206606 GCF_046557355.1 Myroides sp. DW712 | reverse complement strand
CAACACCAACTTTTTTACCTACACGACTGTTGATGAAAAAAGTTCCTGTTTCTGGTGCGCCATCAAAACCAGCCCATTGTTTGCGGTACAAGGCTCCCATAGAGACTGCATCTTTCGATCCAGCATACGCCGGATTCACCACACTCATATTGTACATATACTGCGTATACTGTGGGTTCTGTTGGGCGTGGACCTCAAGGCTACTAAGCAAACCCAGCACACCTAATGTTAAATATAGTTTCTTCATATACGGTTTAATTTTTTATAATAAAAACAACTGTGTGTTTACGCACACAGTTGTTTGTTTGTATTAATAATTCAGCTGTATCCAACCTGATTTACTTTCTCCATTGGCAATGATGAGATAAAAATAGGTTCCTGATGGCAATTTATTGCCCGATTTATCCTGTCCTCTCCATTCTTTTTCATACATCCCTTGGGAATAAACCTCGATTCCATTGCGGTTAAAAATTTGAATCTTAGAAATCCCATATCCCGTCAAATCAAAAGAATCATTTACTCCATCTCCATTTGGTGAAATTCCCTTTGGAATTGGGCATTCTTCGAAATCTATGGTAAAGCTACTTTCATCTACACAAAATGCACCATTTTCTCCTTTATTACTTGCAAAAATATAAATAGTTGTCGGTTCAAAAATAATCAAACCTGGAATTAATTCTTGTCCTTGTCCATTAGGCATCGTAAAATACTTGTTATACTCCGATAGTTCAGGTAGTTTAAATACCTTACAACTAAGCGTCATACTTTCAATTTTATCCGCCACTGGTTGATCTACAATTTCTAATTTAAATTCCGATTGACCATAACAAGCACCTTCTTCTTTATACACATAGATGGTGTGAATACCAATCTCCGAAAATACAGCGCCTCCTTCATATTTAGTTCCTTTTCCATATGGTTGCGTAAAATACGCTTCTCCTTCTGCTAATTTAGGAAGTAAATACGAACCACAAACACTTCGATTCTCTAAAATGGTCACTTCTAATGGTTCATCGACCCCTAAACTAAACGAAGAATATTGTGTACATCCCGTCAACTTATTCTTTAGTTTGATATAGATGGTTTTATTTGATCCCTTATACTTTATAATTTCATCTAATGGATTGATATCTAAGTCCCTATCACTAATCGATCCATAGAATTTAAGGATAAAACGCGTGGGATCCAGATCCCCAAAAATATCAGGATATGTATCTCTTAGTTTAAAGATATTCTCTTCCCCTGGTTTCCGTGTACAATCAATTAAATCATTCACTTTACCTAGCTTAAAATCTTCTTTTAAGAAGATAAATTCTTTGGTTATGATTGTTTCTTCATCTCCACAGATTTCATAGATTGCTTTTGCTGTATATTTTACCGTTTTATCTACTTCAATATGAATTTTTGCTTGATTAGAGAAAAACTCATCATCTTTTTCCCATAAGAATTCTGCTGTAGCCTCACCAGCTGGTTCAAAACGCCAAGCTTCATTCTGAGCTGTCCAACGTCCAACATTACGCCCTGGTGGTACATAAGCAATAGTTCCTGTACTATTTTGAATACCTAAAACTCCATTCCCTCCATTCCATGTACGTGCAGCAGGTCTATTTTTAACATATACTTCAATGATATTGGTTCCTTCATACAATACCACTTGTGTGGTTTGTGTAGATGTATCAATATCTTCACCTCCCTTATAACCATCACTATATAATCCTAAACGATAAATATTAAATACCAATGTTCTACATGGTGCTTTTCCCATAATTTGATAATTAATACTTCTTTCAGGAGGACTACCTGTAGTCCCAACTCTTGGATCTAAATCTTGCAATACACCAAATATAGCATCCACATAAGGAGGACTAGTCCCTCCTGGATCGTAAGGTATCGGATTAGTCGCATTCATTGAATAACCACTGCCACTACCTGCTGTATATCGTCCACCAGGTACAACATTTTTAATACTAAAGGTTATTGCCCCATTATCCGTAATTAACACATTATTGTACTTATTCCCGAAGAAACAGAAATCAAACCCTAAATTAATTACATCGGACCATTTATCATCCGTATTGATTTGTATCGCTCCTCCACCAGTAAAAGGAAATGGAGGTCTATAAGGAATTGGAACAATATTGTATTTTTCTGTTCGTTTAATATCTTCATATGAAGCGCCTAACGAAAAATTAAATGTTCCTTTTTCACAAATAATATATTCTCCTTTTTCATTTCTTGTCAAGCCCTCAATATCGCCAAACTCGATATCTGCTTCTACCTTAGCACAACCCGGTGGTGGAATAAAAGAAATAACAGCAGGACCTGTCCACTTTTTTATATTCGTTCCTTCACAAATAGGGCGAACATAGAAACGATAAAATCGATCCGTCATATTTGTTGGATCTGGATCTACAAATACATAACTAGGTTGATTAACAATAATTCCATTCGGTGTAGTATTCGGATTTGCAGGATCTTCTAATTCAAATATCATCACTTCCCATTGCGTTTCATTTCCATAGGAATCCCATGTTAACAAAGCGCTAACTGGTGATGATCCTTCTATCACTTCTGATTGAAGGTTTCGAACATTTGGACAATTTCCCTTTTCAATTTTAATATTATCAATCGCGGCTGGCGGTTGATCCCCGCTACTCGCATCTTGATTCCATTCAAAAATTAATCGCATAACTTGTCCTTGGAAACGGTTTAAATCAAAATCCGTTGCAACAAAACTGGTAAAGTTTCCTTGTTGATTAAACATAGTCCCAACTTGAATACGGTTATCATCTATTGATGCCGTAATTTGTTGGCCTGCAACTGGAAGATAAGAACCTGGAACGAGCCATACTTTAAAATAATCGCGCTTCGTTGTTGTACCTTCTCCCATACAACGCCAATCAAAACTAAAATTAGTCTCGGCTACTCCCATTGGAATAGCAATATCGCGATAAGCATGGGCCACCGTTCTTACATTTACATCATATGAATTGGTAACTCCTTCGTCTTTCGTTACATAAAGCGATTGAGTACCTCCATTCTGTACAGCTGTTCCAATCACCCATTTATTCACTGTTGGGCTACTAAAGTCCCAATCTAAATTACCTTCAAATTGCTCATCAAATGGAAATTCTGCGGGCACTTGCCCAGTATTAAGCACAAGAGGAACCCAGAAACTTCTGTTGCTATCATTACAAACCGTTCGAATCCAAACGTAATATATTGTTCTTGGTGTTAACCCTGTAATTGTATAGGGATTTCTTGTTGTAATCACAGATCCCGTCACTGTTTCAGCTGGCGGTGTATTGACCGTCGAATAATAAATCTCAAATCTATTTTGTCTAGATACTCTATTCCATTGCACAGTCGCTGTTGTACCGCGTGTTTCCACCACTCTAAAATTTGTCGGTGCTACACATGATTTTGCTTCTACTTTTAAATTATCAATGGCCGCTGGTGGCTGATTTCCACTACTAGCATCTTGTCTCCACTCAAACACCACACGCATATTTTGTCCCGCATAAGCTGTTGCATCAAACGTGTATTCTTCACTTTTAAAAGTCTCACGGTTATTAAACTGTGCTCCGCCTAAGCGAATTCTACCTGTTCCAACTGCAATTTGTGTTCCAATTGACGGAGTGTACGCTACTGGCACTACCCAAACTCTAAAATAATCCGAGATGGTCCCTTCTCCTACACAACGCCAATCAAAATTCACTTTTACTTCTTGTGTTCCTGTAGGAACGATAAAATCTTTATATACATGAGAAACTTGTGCTCCTGTTGGGTTATAGCTATTAGTTTCCCCATAATTTTCACTGATATACAAGGCTTTTGACCCACCATTATTCACGGCTTTTCCAACGAACCACTTATTTTTTGAATCATTTTTCTTAAACTCAAAATTAGTTGTTCGTTCAAAATCTTCACTATAAGGAAGGGCTACTGGTGTCATATTGGTTGCCAAAATTTTTGGTCCTTCCCAGACACTAACCTTACCGGGTTCACATATCGCACGCACCCAAACTAAATACTGTGTACCAGGATTTAAATCGGTAAACGTAAACGTTGGATCTGTCGTACGATAAGGGGTCCTCAATAAATTATTACTATGCGGCAGCGGAGTTCTTGCTCTATCTACAGGTAGATTAGGCGTATCCTCTAGATAAACTTCATAAGCTTCTGCATCAGAAGCCGCCCAACTAACGGTACCTGCTGTAGTTGTAATATCTGTAATTTGAATGGTATTGTTGACCACTTTTTTACAAAAAAATGCTTTGATATTGATGTTATCAATAGCTGCTGGAGGATCTTCCCCAAGGCTTGCATCTTGCTTCCATTCAAAAATAAGGCGCATTTGTTCTCCAGCAAAAGGAGCTACATGAACATAGAATCGTTCATTCAAGAACTCTTCATTTTCATAATACTGCGTTCTTCCCATTTGTACTCGCGTAGCGTTGGCTGTAATCTGTGAACGAACTGTCGGCAAATACGTGATAGGAACAAGCCATACTCTAAAGTAATCCTTTACATTCCCTTGGGCTACACAACGCCAATCAAACTTAATTTCTAAGTCTTCTGCATGTTCTGGAATTTGAACATTCATATAAGCATGAGAGACCTGTACCCCAACGTTATTATAGGTATTGGTTTGTCCACCATCTTTACTAATATACAGTCCTTTGGTTCCTGTGTTACGAGCCGCCGTACCAATATGCCATTTATTATTGGTGTCATTAACGTAGTAAAAAGCAGTTTCCCCTTCAAAATCTTCCGTAAATGGCAAGGTTACAATATCCTGTGGCGTAGTAAACGCTAGACCTGTAGAATACAACGAATTTTGATTATTAGCACATATAGCACGCACATACAAGGTATAATTGGTTTGCTGAACCAATCCTGTCACAACGAATGGTTGCGCACTCAAGTCTGTGATCGTTCCTGAAGCGGCTAAGCCCGTTGCTCCAGAACCTGCAGCACCACTGGTTCTAATTTCATAAGAAAAAGAACTTGTTGTTGTCTGCGATGTAATCGAAAAACGAACACTTCTTGCTTTCACAGTATCAAGAACCGCTTGAATACCATAACACGTAATTTCTGAACCAAACATCATCTTGATATTAGGTTTATTAGAAACAAAAGATAAATTACCCGATGCATCCGTATTATCCACTCGAGTAGTTAAATGTGTATTTGTACTTGTTGATGCTTTAATCTTTAATCCTTCTACCCCATCTATCCCTGCAGCACCAGCATTGGTTTCCACTAAAACCAATACATTTTTAGTTCTATCTGTATAACTAAAACTACGATCCAAATTAATGGTCTGATATCCTAATGCGGTAGTAGGCAAAAAACTACCATTGTAAACTAAGGTAGCACCTGTTGTTAATGTAGTCCAATTTGCAGCAACTAATGTATCTGCTTCAACTAATTTCAAGTAAATTTTCACAGGTCTACGATCGCCCATCTTACCGATATCCCATGCTAACTTATTGATAAAACCAGTCTGATTGATTTCAGTTCCGGTATACAAAGCTGCTGAACGCTGATAACCGTAATAATTAGATAAAGGATACTCTTGAGCAATGGTACCTGTGCCAATCGTAACTTCTTGCCCATGTATAAAGCATATACTGAGCAACAAGAAGAAAAGCACTGTAATTTTTTTCATGTGTATTCGTTTTAGGTTAGTTACTGTCAAATATATAATTTTTTTTATATTAATATTAACAAAAAGCAAATTAATATATGCATACAAATTTTCTTTTTTTATTTAAAAAATGTAGAATATTTCAATTACTTATTATTTTAAATGACTTTTCACGAATTACAACTTCCTAACAAGAAGCTAAAACAGGCTCTTTTATTAACATTTATTCGTCTTTACCTGTTACTAAAACGCTCTCTACCCCTTTGTTTATCCACAATTCCTTAGCTCTCCCCATAAACTCTTGTCCAACAAAACAATCAACCCATATTTTTTTACTAATTTTGTCTACCTAGACAGTATATATATGATTGAAAGAGAAGACATAAATTTTGAACGATCTGTTATTGTAGGGATTGTCAATAGAGATCAAGATGAAGCGAAGTTAAATGAGTACTTGGATGAGTTGGAGTTTTTAACCATTACGGCAGGTGGAGAAGTACACAAGCGTTTTAGTCAAAAATTAGATCAACCCAATGCAAAGACTTTTTTGGGGACAGGGAAAATGGAGGAGATTAAGCATTATATTGTCGAACACGATATTCACACAGTCATATTTGATGATGAACTTTCCCCAGCCCAGCAGAAAAATATTTCTAGATTACTCGATTGCAAGGTTTTAGACCGAACCAACCTCATTTTAGATATTTTTGCTCAACGCGCACAGACGTCTTATGCGCGAACGCAAGTAGAATTGGCTCAATTCCAATATTTACTGCCTCGCTTAGCTGGGATGTGGACCCACTTGGAAAGACAACGTGGAGGAATTGGAATGCGTGGTCCTGGAGAAACTGAAATTGAAACAGATAGACGTATTGTACGCGATAGAATTACCCTCTTACGTGAGAAATTAAAGGTAATTGACAAGCAGATGGCTTCTCAACGAAGTAACCGCGGAGCTATGGTTCGCGTTGCACTTGTTGGGTACACCAACGTGGGTAAATCAACACTCATGAATGCCATTGGAAAAAGTGAAGTTTTTGTAGAAAATAAACTATTCGCTACGCTAGATACGACCGTTCGCAAAATTGTGATTGGCAATTTGCCTTTCCTCTTGTCGGATACGGTTGGATTTATTCGCAAACTTCCAACGCAATTAGTTGAGTCGTTTAAAAGTACCTTAGATGAAGTTAGAGAAGCGGATTTACTTTTGCATGTGGTAGATATTTCACACCATGACTTTGAAGATCACATTGCTTCTGTCAACGAAATTCTAAAAGACATCAAAAGCGACGACAAACCGACGATTATGATCTTCAATAAAATCGATGCCTACCATCCAGAGGTGATTGCTGAAGATGATTTAATCACGGAACGCACCTCCCGTCACTACTCAATCGAAGAGTGGAAGAAAACGTGGATGAATAAAGTAGGTCCCGAGAACGCCATCTTTATCTCCGCAACAAATAAGGAAAACTTTGAAGAATTTAGAAAAACAGTGTATGAAGCCGTTCGACAAATTCACATCACTCGATTTCCTTACAACAATTTCTTGTACCCCGATTTTGATCATTTAATTGAAAATGAAGAAGATAAAAATTAACTTTTATTTTAGAAGGAACCTAAACTAAAAAGTACTACTTTTATTCTTCCGTTAATCAAACGCCAATTCGTTATGCTTATATCAATCTTAACTACTACTAATTTCTCTTCAAATTTGAATTGCAACTGCTCTTCGAAGGGGAATTTCTATGGATTGAGAATAGGCTAATATTTATATTATTTATTCAACGTTTCAAGGCTCCTCATTCGAGGGGCCTTTTTTTATTTATAAACTTTTTAAACCCCAAATTCTTATGCGTAAAGACGAAATTTTACAGACTGAAAAATCTATTGCCTTACTTAAACACACCTTTGCAACTAAACTAAGCGAAGCGCTAAATTTGTTTCCTATTTCATCTCCGATGTTGGTGAATGAAGGAACAGGAATTAATGACGATTTGAATGGCGTAGAAAAAGCGGTGTCTTTTCCTGTCAAATTTTTGTCTACCCATGCGGTGATTGTACACTCTTTAGCCAAGTGGAAGCGCATTCGCCTACAAGAATTGGAATTACCTGTATACGAGGGGATTCTAACCGATATGCGTGCTATACGCGCGGATGAAGAGTATAGCCCGATTCACTCTATTTACGTGGATCAATGGGATTGGGAATTGAGAATTGCACCTCACAACCGCTGTTTAAGCTATTTAAAGATGATTGTGCGCCATATCTACCAAGCGATAAGGGGTACAGAGGCGGTGGCTTGGCAAATGCTCCACATCGAACCTATTTTGCCTTCCACACTTTCGTTTATTCATGCAGAACAACTCTTGCAACTCTATCCTACTTTATCGTCAAAAGAGAGAGAACAAGCCATAACCAAAACGTATGGGGCAGTCTTTATTATCGGTATAGGAGACCTGCTTTCGAATGGGAAGCCCCACGATGGTCGAGCCTCAGACTACGATGATTGGAGTACCCCAACCGAAGAAGGATACCGCGGACTCAATGGTGACTTGTTAGTTTGGCATCCCATATTGGAACAGGCTATTGAACTAAGTTCGATGGGTATACGCGTGGATAAAACGGCTCTAGAACATCAATTAATGCTCACTCAAAGCAGCAGTCGAGCGAATTTATTTTACCATCAATTGGTGCTACAAGACCAAGTTCCCTTGACCATCGGTGGTGGCATTGGCCAATCGCGTTTGTGCCTGTTTTTACTGCGCAAAAAACACATTGGCGAAGTACAAGTAAGCCTTTGGCCCGATGCTGTTCGAGCGCAAGCCGCGCAGCAACAGATTCACTTATTGTAACAAAAAAAGCTCGTGCCTTTGGCACGAGCTTTTCATTAGTATACATTCTACGATTAAAACGTGTAATTTACACCTAAACCAATCATTTCACGTAATTGGAACCCTTGGTATGCTTTATCATCATAAATCGCTTGGAAAGTCAAGTTTGTAGATAAATACTTATTTACTTTCAAAACAACATTCAATTGATAATCCATAATTATATTTTCTGGCTTCTCTAAGTAGTTAGAATACAAGTTTAAGATATTCTCAATAGAAACATTTTCCATTGGATTAAACTTGTAGTACCCGTTGATAGCCATCCCCAGTTGATACTCCATCGTCTTACCTTGTTCAACCCCAAAAGCATCCCCAAATTCAGTAAAATGCTTATGAACCATAATAAAACGCGAAGTCGCAGGTGCAAAGTTTACTTTCAAATTATCACTGTCTTTCCACAATAAACCAGGTCCAATTTGTAAATAAGCAGGTGACATAAAGTGTGTATTCTTATTTCCATCTTCATCCCAACCAGAATCCATCTGCGTTTTGAAGTTCATAAATAAAGAGTAATACCACTTGTTCGTCATTTGTTTACCTAGTAAAGAGGTAAATTCTAAACGGTCATCCGTTTTCTTTTCTTTTTCTCCTTTTAACTTCGTTAAACCATAACTTACTTGAAACTTATTGTCCCAAGTCCAGTCGTCTTTCTTGTAGTTTAAATCGTAATTTAAATTGACATTTCCAGCAAGGTTATTGTCCCCCCCGGCTTGCCAATTGGAAAAACTCGATTGATTTGCGATAAGAGCAAAATTCCCTTTTGAAGTCCAGCTTTTTGGAACTTCCGTTTCTTCAGTCTCCTGAGCTTGTGCAGAATACAACATAAACACAGCAGCAATGCTAAGCAAAAATTTTCTCATAATACTGTTATTTTAACACGAAAATAACAATAAAGCGTGAAAAACCCAAAAAAAAATTACTTTTTTGCTAAACGTTTGTAAACAGGTACCGCAGAGCAAGCTTCACCAAACATCACCGATCGAGCCGTATTCATCATCAATTGTGTGGCTAAAACATAGGCTTCTTCTGGAATTTCCTTCTTAGAGCAACCTTTGATAATCACAGGTAGATCCTGGTACTCGCTGTAATCTATAGCAAATAACAACTCTTGATAAATTGATTTTTCTAAGTGATCTTTATCTCCAAGAAATATGCGTTTGGCAACGGGTTGTAAATAACTCGTTAAAAGCATATAGGCCCAACCAGGTAAAATAGCATCTGTGGAACAATATAAACCAACATAAGCGCCTTGATACACGCTCCAATCCACTTCTTTTAAAGCAGCTCTAAAGTCTTTCTCTCGCAAGACAAGACCTTCGAATAACCACTGCGTAATATCGACTTCCATTCTCGGATTTGTTGGATATAAATCCTCCAAATCAAAGATTTTCAATGCACTATTGGCAACTTTATTTACAATTTCTCCTTCCATACTTATAGCAATCCTAGCTCTAATTGTGCTTCTTCACTCATTAAGTCCTTCGACCAAGGTGGATCAAAAGTCAATTCAATTTCCACGTTGTTCACGTTGTCAATTGATTTTACTTTTTCCTCCACTTCCATCGGCAACGTTTCTGCCACGGGACAGTTTGGAGACGTTAGCGTCATCAAGATTTTGACGTCTTGGGTTTCGTTTACAAATACATCGTAAATCAACCCTAGTTCATAAATATCTACAGGAATTTCTGGATCGTAAATGGTCTTTAATATTCTTACGATATTTTCTCCTAATTGTTGTACATCTATTTCTTCCATACTAAAAACTGTTTCTTTTGAATTAAAATTATTGGGCTTGAAAAGCCAAAGCATACATGCGAATTTGCTTAATCATAGAGACTAAACCATTGGCACGTGTGGGGGATAAATGTTCTTTCAGACCAATTTCATCGATAAAAGATAAATCCGCTTCCACGATATCCACTGGATTTTGATTGGAAAAAACACGAATTAAAATGGCGATGATTCCCTTAGTTAAAATAGCATCACTATTGGCTGTAAACACCACATTTCCGTCCACACTTTCCGCGTGTAACCATACTTGAGATTGGCAACCTTTGATTAGATTTTCCTCTACTTGATACTTTTTCTCAATGATAGGGAGTGATTTTCCCAATTCGATGATGTATTCATAGCGTTGCATCCAATCCTCAAACATGGAGAATTCATCCTTTATTTCTTCTTGTGCTTCTCTTATAGTCATATTTTATCTATTTCTATGTTAAATTAGGAAAGCATTTGTTGCGCTTTTTTCACGGCTTCCACTAAAATATCGATTTCTTCTTTGGTGTTGTAAAAACTAAAGGACGCACGTATGGTTCCCAGAATGCCAAAGAAATCCATTATCGGCTGCGTGCAGTGATGTCCAGTACGAACCGCCACTCCTAATTTATCAACAATTACCCCAACATCATACGGATGCAAGCCTTCAATATTAAATGAAATGACCGACGTTTTATTGGCTGCTGTTCCTACAATGCGCAAACCTTCAATCTCTAATAAACGCTTCGTTCCGTAGGTTAACAATTCATGTTCATAGGCTTGAATATTGTCAAATCCAAGTTGATTAAGATAATCCAAGGCGTATCCCAATACAATTCCTCCAGCAATATTTGGAGTTCCCGCTTCAAATTTATGAGGCAAACACGCATAAGTTGTTTTCTCAAATGTAACAGTCTTAATCATCTCGCCCCCACCTTGATAAGGTGGTAATTTATTCAACCAAGCTTCTTTACCATACAATACCCCTGTTCCAGTAGGACCGCATATTTTATGTCCAGAGAAAACATAGAAATCACAATCTAAATCTTGTACATCTGGTTTAATATGAGGTGTTGCTTGTGCTCCATCAATTAAAACTGCAGCACCAACCGCATGGGCTTTCTCAATCATTTCCTTAATGGGATTGATGGTTCCTAAAGCATTGGAAATATGCGAAACCGCCACTACTTTGGTGTTCTTTGTTAACAGATTATCGTAGGCCTCCATGATCAACTCCCCTTTTTCATTCATGGGAATTACTTTCAGCGTTGCTCCTGAACGCTCACAAGCGAATTGCCAAGGCACAATGTTTGAATGATGCTCTAAAGCAGAAATAAGCACTTCATCCCCTGCTTTTAGCAAAGCACCAAAACCACTGGCCACTAAATTAATTCCAAACGTTGTACCAGGAGTAAAGATAATTTCTTTATCTTCTTTTGCATGGATGTGATGCTGTACTTTTTTTCTCGATTCTTCATACGCATCCGTAGCCAATTGACTTAGCGTATGCACTCCGCGGTGGATATTGGCGTTAATCGTTTCGTAATAGGTTTTGATTGCCTCTTCCACCACTTTGGGCTTTTGAGCTGTTGCAGCATTATCAAAATATACTAAGGGCTTTCCGTTTACCTGTTGTTTCAGGATCGGAAAATCTTCTCTAACTGCTTTTATATCTAACATAACCTGTCTTTTTAATCAAAATTATAGACAAAGATAGTGAATCCCATTGGTTTGTAACAAACAATCTATTCGCAACACAATGGACTATTTCTTACCAAATAGGTGTATTATTTACTAAAAGTCACTATACCTTTTACTTCTAAAAGCTGAAAATTAAAAACTATACGACTAAATACTTTAAATACCAAACTGAACTATTTTACTTTATTTTAAGAATCTCTCTTGAACTACTAACATCTACACCATAGTTGTCAATTCGTTTCTATTCACTCCAAAAAAGAAGGGACGATTTTAAAAAACCATCCCTTCTTTTCTATGTGCTAAAGCGATTACTTCTTATCCCCTTTTTTTATTTTTTCCAATACACGTTTTACGCGTTTCTCACTATCTGGATGGCTAGAAGACATTTTAGCGCCTAATGACTTATCTGCTCCATACTCTTTTTCCATATCCGCAAATTTTTGGAAGCCATCAGCCAAAGCTTGTGGATTTTTTCCGTTCGCGACTAAGAATTTATACGAGTAATCATCTGAATCTGTTTCTTGTTTTCGAGAGAACGAAGCACCCATAAATTTTTCAGCCATTCCGCCTAAATTCGAATTCATGATGTCAGCAGCCGTTCCTTTAGTAGATCCTACAAACTTAACAGCTCCTTCTGCTAAGAGAATTTGTCGATATGCATTCAAGGTATGTTCTAACTTCACATGACCGATCTCATGTCCAATAATGGCTAATAGCTCATCATCTGTCATGATATCCATCAAAGAAGAAAACACGCGAATACTTCCATCCGCGCAAGCAAATGCGTTGATATCTGTTACATAATACACCTTGTAGTTTAAGTTTAGTCCGTCGTAGTTTTTGTACGGCCCAAAAATGCGATCTAGACGTTCTGCATACTCCCGCATGTCTTTTTGCTTCGAATCTAAGGAACAAACTTGATTGTTTTCATCCATCCATTGAATCGCTTCCTTCGCTGATTGTTGAATTTCAGCATCCGATACGGTAAACGCAGACGCCGCTGTAGTCAAGGCGTCGATTTTTTTTCCACTCAATTTACCCAATTGAGCTTGCGCTGTTGTCATTACTAAAACGGCAACAACTGTAGTAAATAAAACTTTTTTCATCGTATTTTTTTAACGTACAAAGATACGAGTAATAAAGAAGAAGAGCTAGTTGAAAAAGAACTAAAAACCAAACCAACTTCCCCCTCATAAAATGCTGTTATAACACTTTAAAAAACAAATATTCAACGCTGTCCTTCTTGCTGTGTATTTTTAACATTTTTTGCCCCTATCCCTCACAATACCTATTATTTAAAATTACTCTTAATATGTTTTGATTGCGCTGAAAAAGTCCTATTTTTGCCTCTATTCAGATTTAATTAAAATAAGAATCCGTATGAAAAGAACTGCCCTTTTAGTCCTACTCGCATTATCCGTTGTTGCGTGTAAGAACAGCAAAGAAGAAAAAGCTGTTGAGACAACTAATACAGAAGTAGCTACTTCAAATGAGCGTATTGTTTCCTTAAGTGGAGCCATTACAGAAACGTTGGTTGATTTAGATCAACGAAACAATATCGTAGGAATCGATATTACAAGTACCTATCCAGCGGATATGAATACAACAGCGACACAACTAGAGCACGTAAATAAAATCAATATTGAGGCTTTAATGGCGTTAAAACCAACCCTTGTGTACATCGCCAAAAAAGATTTAAACGACAATTTGAAAAAACAATTGGAAGATGCCAACATTAAATTAGTTGTGATTGATCAAGATTTTTCTATTGCAGGAACAAAAGCGTTAATCAAAGACGTGGCAACTTCATTAAATCTTACAGACTATGAAGGATTAGTGGCTAAAATTGACCAAGATCAAGCGCAGTTAAAGACTTTGGAAAACAAACCCAAAGTTCTTTTCATCTATGCTAGAGGGGCGGCAAATTTATTTGTAGCGGGAGACAAGACTCCGATGCAAAATATTATTGAACTAGCTGGTGGACAAAATGCAGTAACGGGATTCGACGATTTTAAACCTTTAACTCCTGAGGCTTTACTAAACAGCAATCCAGATTATATTTTAATGTTTGACACAGGCTTACAAAGCATGGGCGGTGTAGAGGGGGTATTAAAAATCGAAGGTTTAGACCGTACCAACGCTGGGAAAAACAAGAAAATAATCGCCATGGACGGTTTATTGTTAACTGGGTTTACGCCTCGCGTAGGAACAGCCGTTACACAACTAAACCAACACTTATCAGAATAGGAAAATAGCATGCAAAAAAGACTCTCTTTTTATATAGGCACCTTGAGTATTGTATTATTGGGTATGGCAACCGTGTCTATTTTTTTAGGAGTTTACAACTTTGAGGATAGTAGTTTAAACACCATAATTAACTTGCTTTTTCATCCAGAAAAGGTAAACCCGAGTGATCAATATGTCATTACACATGTGCGATTACCTCGTATTATTATGGCTATTTTAGCGGGTGGTGGTTTGGCTTTATCGGGTACTGCCTTGCAAGGGATGTTCAAAAATCCCTTGGCATCGCCAGATTTGATTGGAATCACCTCTGGATCAGTACTCTTTGCTTCTATCACCATTGTTCTAGGCGCTTTTATCAAACCGTTTATCCCTGAAGTGCTCCACTATTCGCTTTTGAGCATCATGAGCTTTATTGGAGCCATTCTAACGATGAGTTTCGTCTATAAGATGTCCACCGTGAACGGCAAAACAAACATTAGCATTCTCTTGCTTTCGGGTGTGGCCATCACCGCCCTATCTGGATCTATTACAGGATTGTTGACTTTTGTGTCTAATGATGAAGAGTTGAGAAACTTAACATTCTGGACCCTAGGAAGTTTGGCTGGTGCAACTTGGACCAAAATAGCTATTTTAGCTGTTGTAATAGGGATATCTTTAATTTATTTGCTTAATTTAGGCAAAGCGTTAAATGCCATGATGTTAGGTGAACGAGATGCAAATCATTTAGGAATCACAGTAGAGCGCATTAAAAAGAGAATTATCTTATTTTCCGCGTTAATGGTTGGAACTATTGTTGCTTTTACAGGAACCATTGGTTTTGTAGGCTTAGTAGTACCGTATATTTTGCGCTTAATTTTTAAGTCAAATTACTACTTTATCTTACCATTATCCATCTTCGCTGGCGGGATTTTACTTCTACTGGCCGATGGGGTAAGTCGAACACTCGTTCCACCAACAGAAGTGCCCATTGGAATTTTAACAGCAATTATGGGAGCTCCTGTTTTCATTGCTATTTTAATTAAATTCAAAAAATCAATGTAATATGATTGAAGCACTTAAAGTTAGTTTTAAAGCAAAAGATACCTTTCTGATCAACAATATCGATTTTAGTTGTCAGAATGGAGAATTTATTGCCGTATTGGGACCTAATGGTGCAGGTAAATCAACCTTTTTGAGTTTACTTGCCGATGAGTTACACCAACCTGGGAATCGCATCCTTTTAAAGGAATGTGAATACCCAAAGTGGTGCAAAAAAACCTTACCCAAACACAAAGCTAAGTTCTCTCAATCATTCAATACCGATATTCCCTTGCAAGTGGAAGATGTAGTGATGATGGGACGCTATCCCTATTTTGAACATACCCCTTCGGAGGAGGACAAAAAAGCCATCCAACACAGCATGGAGTGCATTGATGTTTGTCCGCTTCAGCATAGGGAATACAATCACTTATCAGGAGGAGAAAAACAACGGGTGCACCTAGCGCGTGTGCTCTCTCAACTCAACAATTCGATTGAAAATAAGTTGTTGTTTTTGGATGAACCTTTGAATAATTTAGATGTTTTACATCAACATAAAATCCTTGATTTAATCAAAGAATTTACACGACAAGGCAATACTGCTATTGTGGTAATTCACGATTTGAATATTGCAGCGCAATATGCGGATCGCATCCTTTTACTGAACAAAGGAGAAAAAGTACTGTACGACACGCCGGAAAAAGTGTTGACCCAAGAAACGATTTCTCAGGTTTACAAATTTCCGTGTGTGGTGACAAAAAATCCAGTTAATAACGCTCCATTAATCATCTTTGGAGTATAAACACATTAAAAAATGAACACTGAAATAGTAGCATTAAAAGAACGTTGGGCCAAATTAAAAGAAGAAAATCCTCGTTTGCGCATCCGCAATGCCGCGGCTGAACTCAATGCAAGTGAAATGGAATTACTAGCCACTACCTTAGGAGAAACAGCAACTTTATTACGTCCAGAAATGGTCGCTATTTTAAGCGAAATTGAATCATTAGGCAAAGTAATGGCTCTGACACGCAACGATGAATGTGTACACGAGAGAAAAGGCGTTTATAGTAATCCTGATTTTTCAAATCCTCATGCGGGTTTATTTGTAAACCCTGATATTGATTTACGCATCTTCTTGTCACATTGGAAATTCGTTTTCGCTGTAGTAGAAGAAACGGGAAATATTGTACGCAAAAGCTTGCAATTCTTTGGAAAAGATGGAGAGGCCATTCACAAAATCTACTTAACTTCAATTAGTAATGCAGAAGCCTTTGACGCCTTAGTTGCGAAATACAAAGCGGATGTTCAGGAATTTAACGCCCAAACAGAGCCTTATCTTCAAAATTTAGATGAGCGTTTAGATGAAGAAGTGGACGTAGAAGGGTTCAGACAAGAATGGGAGAGCTTGAAAGACACCCATAATTTCTTCAGCCTGTTAAAAAAATATAATGTAACAAGAACACAAGCCTTGCGCTTAGCACCGAGTGAGTTCTATGCTAAAAAAATATCTAAAGAGGCTATTATCACGTTATTAGAGCAAGCTTCAGCGGAAAAAACACCCATCATGGTATTTGTAGGTAATCGTGGAAATATTCAGATTCACACGGGAGAAGTAAACAAAACCATGTGGCACCAAAATTGGTACAATGTTTTAGATCCTGATTTTAACATGCACTTAGACATGGATAAAGTAGCACAAACTTGGGTAGTGCGTAAACCAACCGAAGATGGCATTGTTACAGCAGTAGAAGTATTCAATGAAATGGGTGAAATTATCGTTCAATTCTTTGGAAAAAGAAAACCTGGAATTCCTGAATTAGAAACATGGAGATCCATTGTGGCCCAATTAAACTAGGTCAAAAATAGAACAAATAACGTGCAATTATTCCAATGGAATAGTTGCACGTTTTCATTTCAATCCCCGTTACTTTTTCTCCCTCCACCGACAAAAAAAATTGTTTTTCGCATTAAATAATCCAAATAAAAACAAGCAATAAACGTCTAAATACAACCCAAACAAGGCAGAAGTCAAGGCAGAATCAGGGGTATAAAAGTTATTAACAATATTTGATAACTTAATCTAAAATAAAGTTGACATCATAGCTTCTAAATAGTAACTTAGCACTGTTCACTTTTTATTTCACGCTCTGTTGTAAGCGTATAAAGCTAAGTGAGTTAAGCAAAAACCAAGTGACATTTTTGACTGAAACGTCCAGTGTATACTGCCTTTGCAAAAACTACGTCTGTTATTAATTTAAAAATATATTGCTATGTCTATTTTTGATAAAAGAGTTAACTATAAACCATTCGAATACCCAGGTATCTACCAATTCACAGAAGCGATTAACAAATCCTTTTGGGTGCATAGTGAAGTAGATTTCACAGCAGATACACAAGACTTCCATTCTCACTTATCTAAAGAAGAGCAATTGGCAATCAAACACAGCTTGTTGGCTATTGCACAAATCGAAGTAGCGGTAAAAACGTTTTGGGGAAATTTATTTCTTCACTTCCCAAAACCAGAATTTAATGGTTTAGGTGCTACTTTTGCTGAATGCGAATTTAGACATTCCGAAGCGTATTCTCGCTTACTGGATGTACTAGGTTACAACGATGAGTTTGAAGCCTTATTAACAATTCCCGTAATCAAAGAACGCGTAGAATATTTGTCTTCTGTTTTAGAGAATTCAAATAACAGTACTGATCGCAAAAAATACGTGGTATCCCTTATCTTGTTTTCATTGTTAATTGAAAACGTATCTTTGTTCAGTCAATTTGCTATCATCTTATCGTTTACACGCTTCAAAGGATTGATGAAAAACGTGAGTAATATCATTGCTTGGACGTCAGTAGATGAACAAATTCACGCGAACGCTGGAATCTATATCATCAACATCATTCGCGAAGAATATCCAGATTTCTTTGATGAAGAATTAATTAACCATGTCAATGACGTTGTTCGTACATCCATTGATATTGAAGCAAAAATCTTGGATTGGATTTTTGAAACTGGTGCGATTGAAACAGTAAGTAAGCACGACTTGTTGAACTTCATGAAATTTAGAGTGGATGAGAGTATGTTGAAAATTGGTTTGAAAAAAGTGTACAATATCACCCAAGAACAATACAAACCGATGGCTTGGTTTGAGGAAGAGGTATTCGCTAATAGTTTAGACGATTTCTTTGCCAAAAGACCGGTAGATTATACAAAACACGATAAGAGTATAACCGCTGAAGATTTATTCTAATAACCCCTTATAATTGCACAAAAATACTATGAACAATTTCGCATTACCACTAGAAGTAAAAGAGAACGATAACCTACAGGAAAAGCTGTGGTGGAAAAACTCCGAAAGTGAGCAGATCCTAAACAGGGGTTATTTGTTGAAAGGAGAAACGGTTGAAGGAGCTATTGACCGTATCACTACGGCAGCTGCAAAGCGCTTATTTAAACCAGAATTGAAAGAGTCTTTTCAAGAAATGATTGAACGTGGGTGGATGAGTTTAAGTTCACCAATTTGGGCAAACATGGGAACAGAACGCGGCTTGCCAATTTCTTGTTTCAACGTAAATATTCCGGATAGCATTGAAGGGATTACGCACAAATTAGGGGAAGTGATTATGCAAACTAAAATTGGTGGAGGTACTTCAGGTTATTTTGGAGGCTTACGCGAAAGAGGTAGTGCAGTTACAGATAATGGTAAAAGTAGTGGTGCAGTAAGTTTCATGAAACTGTTTGACACGGCTATGGATACGATTTCACAAGGGGGGGTAAGACGCGGTGCATTTGCGGCTTATTTGGATATTGATCACCCAGATTGTGATGAATTCTTAAACATTAAAAATATCGGAAATCCAATTCAAAACTTATTCTACGGGGTAAGTATTCCAGACTATTGGATGAAAGAAATGATTGACGGAGATAAAGAAAAAAGACAATTATGGGCTAAAGTGCTAGAAAGCAGACAGCAAAAAGGAATGCCATACTTGTTCTTCTCTGACAACGTGAACAGCAATAAGCCACAAGTATACAAGGATTTAAACATGCGTATCAACGCAAGTAACCTTTGTTCAGAAATTATGCTACCTTCTTCGGATGATGAGTCATTCATCTGTTGTTTATCTTCCATGAACTTGGAATTATACGATGAGTGGAAAGATACAGAAGCAGTTAAATTAGCGATTTTCTTTTTGGATGCTGTTTTACAGGAATTCATTGAAAAAACAGAAGGAAATTACTACTTAGCATCGGCAAATCGCTTCGCGAAAAGACACAGAGCTTTAGGATTAGGTGTTTTAGGATGGCATTCATTCTTACAAAAGAATATGATTCCTTTTGAAGGATTAGAAGCAAAAATGTTGACAAACAAAATTTTTGAAGACATCAGCGCAAAAGCAGATAAAGCATCTCAAGAATTAGCGCGTATTTACGGTGAGCCTGAAATCTTAAAAGGATATGGTAGAAGAAATACGACAACAATGGCGATTGCACCAACAACGTCTTCTTCTGCGATTTTAGGGCAGACATCACCTGGAATTGAGCCTTTCAGCAGTAACTACTACAAAGCAGGGTTATCGAAAGGAAACTTCATGCGTAAAAACAAATACCTAACGGCTTTATTAGAGTCAAAAGGCATGGATAACGAAGAAACGTGGAGAAACATCATGCTTTCTGGTGGTAGTGTTCAACAGCTAGAAGGATTGACAGAAGAGGAAAAAGCGGTATTCAAAACGTTCAAGGAAATCAGCCAATTGGAAATTATCCAACAAGCAGCAATCAGACAAAAATACGTGGATCAAGCACAGAGTTTGAACCTGAATATTCCGTCTTCCCTTCCGATTAAAGATGTAAACCGCTTGATGATTGAAGCATGGGAATTAGGAGTTAAAACGCTATACTACCAAAGAAGTCAAAGTGTTTCTAAAGAAATGGTGACCAACTTGGTAAACTGTAGCAGTTGTGAATCTTAATCCACACATACAATAACAAAAAAGCCTCAAAAGGAATACTCTTGAGGCTTTTTTGTTTCATAGCCTACTTTGTGTTCCCAGCGAGGCCTTTACCCCAGCGAAAAACGCATTATAAGCCTCGTATTTCCATTTTTTTACTGCTTTCTACAAACAGGCTATCATTGAATTTTGTGGCTTATTTTTAGCTTATTCACCCTTCCGCTGAAAAAGTAAGCAAATACCTCAGCGATTTACTTTTGTTAAATTCTTGAATTTTCAGTACATGACTTAAAGTTAAATTGATACTTGGTATCAATCCTATTCACTATACTTTAGTTCTATACATACTCAATTTTCTGATTCAATTACTTCAAATCTAATTTCAATTAAATCATTAATTGTTTGGAGAATTTCCCGAACATTGCTTGCTCTTTTTTCTTTATCGTCATTTTTTCCATGAGCAAACGAGGCAGTTACTAAAATAGGATAATTCTGCTATGCCTCTTCTTGCCACCAATCCTCCTCTTCTACATAATTTTCAAGAATAGAAAGTGTTTCCGCTATAGGACCAAATCTATATCCCAATGTTCCTCTTGACAAAGTCTTCAATTGAATCTCTAACTTACTTGAAGTTATTTCACTCAAATCTACTTTGTCTTGTTTCGAAAAGCCAAAGGTTAAATAATATGATTTTACCATCTTAGTTAATAACTTTTTATTGTATAACTTTTAGTCATACTAGAATCTATAGCAGCTTCTACGCTCTCAAATACTGTAAAATTAACGTCTAGACCTGTCTCTCAATCGTAGGTCTGCCCTTGATAAGGATAGTTACAAAATCCCGCATCGCCAACGATCATACGCACAATTCCAAAAACTGTCCAATGCGTTTAGTTAGAAACACAAACCATTCTTCCTCAATCTTTTAAATACGTAGAACATCGTTGAAATACTAAAGTAGACAAAACAAACTCTACGTACCAATCTACTCCTTTGAATTGAATATTTAACTGGTCATCTTGAACAAAAATATTTTGTTCATAACGTACACTTTCCTTGTTATTTTGCCAATTACTAATAGTTGCTTTGTGAATTACTGTTCCCAAAAATTCAATCGCCACTATATTGTAATCCTTTTCCCATTCACCCCATTTTTCTACTCGGATTGCAGGTTCTGTTTCTTCATGTAAAACCATCGTTACCCTGTCTTGTGTTAAGACAAAACTTCCTAAAGAGAAATGAACCAAACCATCTGGGTATATCTTATTCAAAAATGTACCATTATCAACTATATCAAGTATATTCATTATTAAAACTATTTATCAAAAGGATAATGCTCTTTTGTGTTCTTAACTTTTCCTGTACGTGTATTGGCAATAGGTCTAACATTAAAATGCGGTCCTTGATTACCGATTCCATCAGGATATTGATGTCCTGCAGCATGATTTTGTATTACAATATGTTCAAGTCTATTATTAATATAATAATATTCTTTAGTCATAATAGGCTGCTTATTCATATCTAATATATGTCCTCCCCATTTATCAGACATTGGGACTTTATCAACTTTATATGGCTGCTCACTCATTACTATACTCGCATCTCTTTTTGCCTCTCTAAATGCTTTTCGTTTAGAAGTACCATAACTATTACCAGCTAACCCCAGCA
Organism: Myroides sp. DW712; assembly: GCF_046557355.1. Classification (NCBI taxonomy): domain Bacteria; kingdom Pseudomonadati; phylum Bacteroidota; class Flavobacteriia; order Flavobacteriales; family Flavobacteriaceae; genus Myroides; species Myroides sp. DW712. The sequence continues at coordinate 184,718 of NZ_JBKFDO010000005.1, read as the reverse complement.
CATCCAACCATCCAGTAGGATCGGCAACATATCCATACAAAGTTGGATTTCCACCAGCTAGGCCAATAGGATCCTGGCTGATGTAATTACCTACACTCGGGTCGTAGTATCGAAAGCGATTATAAGCTAGACCGGTCTCACGATCATAAGTCTGTCCTTGATAAAGGTAGTTACAAAATCCCGCATCGCCAACGGTCATGCGTGCATTTCCAAAACTATCCAGCTCGCGTTCCCATACTTTATCTCCTTGATCCGTATACGCGCGAATTGGCGTTCCTAAATGATCGGTAACCAAACTGTATCGCTTGTTTCCTTTGAGCTTGGCTATCGGAATAAAGCTATCTTCTTCAAACACCCAAGTAATAAGATCCTCTGCTGTTGTTGCTCCTGCGTCAAAGGTTTTATATTCATGTAAAACGACATCCCCTTGCCACACATAATGGGTAGTGGTGCTCTTATAGTGCTTACTTACGCGTCTGCCCAAAGCATCATACGCAAAGTCTACCGTATCTCCATTTGGGCGAAACACGCGACTAAGCATACCCGTGGCATTCCACTGGTAGGTCCACTTCTGTCCTGTGCTCTTTTCCTCTTTTGCAACAAGATATCCCTCTTTATCATAGTAAAATCGCGTAGTTTGAGTCTCTTCCAAGCGGTTTTTCTTGTAGGTTCTATCCTTGCAATTCCACCGTTGATAGAGGTTTCCACTCGCATCTACCCCTCGTTCTTCTTGTTCGTTTCCTCCATAATTAACTCCCTGTAGAAATCCTCTCTTATCGCGCTGATAAAACGTATGATGTTGTCCTTGATCCGTTATTTGACGGAGTAATCCGCCTGTCTCCCATACATAATTTCGATAGAATTGAGGTAAAACGCGATTTACGTCTTGTTGCTTGTTCACCCGTTGGCTTTGCAATTGTCCCAAAGCATCATATTCCCACACTTGTTGCACCCCTCCTTCATAATCTCTCAAACACTCCAGACCAAAAGGGTCATACTGTCGTTTAACTGTCCAATCGTTCCATTGGCTCTCTACTATATTATTCCAGGCATCAAACTGATAAGAAAAATGTGCACCTAAACTACTCGTTATACCTGTGCGACGCCCCTGTTCATCATAGATACTTTGCACTTCTTGTCCATTAAAGCTCTCCTTTACTACTTGACCGAGAAGATTGTACTGTAAACCTAGTACACCACTGGGATTTATTGCTTGGCGCAACAATCCTTTTTCATAGGTATAGGTTTCTTTCATTTCATCATGATATTCCACTTGAATTATCCGTCTCATTTCATCATACTCATATTGGGTCCATCGTTGATTAGGGCGCTCAACCCTAGTAATCCATCCCGCAGCATTGCGTTTGTATTTCCTTTCTACACCATCAAAGCCCTTTTCACGAACCAACTGACCTACTGCATCCAAGTCAAAGTCATAGCGTTCTCCTTCTTCGTTGATAATGCGTTTCAATCGTTCATTCGAATCATAGCTATAGCGAATCACCTGGCCATCTTCTTTTCTGCTCATTAAAGAATGAATACCCCTATAGCGCAAGGAAATACTTCGATGGTCATCGTCATATTGTATGACTCGATCTAACGCATCATAGTTAAAGCGTATTACATTTCCATCAAAATCGTTAATTACAAGAGGACGACCTAGGTCATCCAAGACTCTTCGTTGTTGAATTCCATTGGCATTGGTACAATGTGTACAGCGGCTCCATTCGTCATACTGATATTGCGTTCGCTGACCCGTCGTACTGATAATTTCTGTTATATTCTGGTATTTGTCATACTTCAATTGGGTAGAAACGCCTAATCCATTAGTAATTGCAATTCGCTGTCCCCTTGTATTGTAGGTCACTTGGGTTTTCGCCCCTAAGGGATTGCGCATTTCTCGCATACGTCCGGCTTGGTTGTACTTGTAGATCCATTTTCCCCCACGAGAATCAATAATCTCTGTGGGTAAATACGGAAAATCTCCATCGAGATACTTTAGTTGTATAAATTGTCCATCGGGGTGAATGATTTGGACTGCATTGCCCCAATCATCGCGAATAATGCTCTGCGTGTGCCCTAAAGGATCTACACTTCGTTCTAACTCTCCATATTGGTTGTGGTAGTTCTTCCAGCTTGCTCCTTTGGCATCAACCGTTTCGTAGACCACATGATTTTGATGCTTGTACGTCGTGCTATTCCCTTCTCCATCAATCACTAGGGTCTCGCCTTTATAATACGTTAGCTTAAAGTGATGTATTCCTCCCTCTCCCCAGGTTTCAATACACTTTGCTCCCGTTTTTTTGCCATCATACTTAAAGAACCAAGGATGTCCATTACGTCCTATTTCTTTTACTAGCAAGTGGTGTTCATACTTCATCCGTATGGGTTGACGCACTTCGTCATAATGCGCAATTAAATCTCCTTCCTCACTATAGACATATTCGGCTATACACAACTTAGTTCTATCTTTGACTGGTGCATCCGTCCATACCTGAGTCATTCGTCCTTTTGCATCACTTTTAATGGAATACTCCCGTTCTACGGAGTCGTAAATAGTTGTCAGGATGCCATCAACATTATAGGTAAAGCGAATTGAAAAATCATCTTGATTAGAGATTGCTGCTAATAGATGAGCTCCTTGTTTATTAGAATAGGCAGACGTGGTAAACCTATAGCATTCTTCTTGTTGATTTTTGAGATAGTAACTGCCTTTTTCATCATAGCACAGCCATACCTTTTCAGAACGATGGTAGCGCGAAGTTGGACTAGTTGAGGTTGGAATACGATCAAAGTTAATTAATCGACCATCTCCTATTCGCACTTGCACTCTACGTGTAGTTACATCAATAAACAAAGCCATATCGTAACGATGGTGCCATCCATGTCCCAAAGGTCCATCATAGTTGCTATCACTGTACCACACGCGTTCGAAAGACAAGGGAATCACCCCTGTAAAGGTAAAATCCGTACTTTCAGTAAATAAATCCCCTCCAGCGACATCCACAGGATGACCGACATAGGTCTTTAATTTTTTATCTATTTTGTTATAGAGTCCTTGGGTATGCTTATGGTTAAAAAGCTTCTCATTTACCTTATTTAAGGCTCTAGAGGTATGACTGCAGGGCTTTGCGTTCTCTTCCCGTCTACTAATCTGTTTGGCTCGTTTTACTTTGAGCTTGTTCAATCCTGCACGAAATAACATTTTAGGTGCTGCAAGCGGGTTGATTGGTGATGGAATGGGATTTGTTAAGACCATTCGGGTCAAAGGAATAGGGATAATCATCCCTGTAGGGACATATAATTTAGCTTTTACTCCACTTTCAGGATCGGAAACAGGACCTGCATCATGAATAGAGGTCATTCCTACATCCGAACATACATTTTGTAGATGAGCAAAGGCTCCCACTAACGGCGATCCATCTGCTACAACTAGCATACTTCCTAGCCACGCATGTCCTGTATTTTTGGTAAGGGTATTCTCAGCCACTGGGTGAAATCCTCCTCCAATAGGAATATGCTCTAAACAGCGAATACTCGTTCCAGCAACGGTACGAGGCAAAGCAATTCCCACTTTCACTGAGGCACCTAATTGTCCGATAAACATCCGAGCAATACTCGTCGCAAACGCAGCAGATTCATTAATCAAACCTGCATTTTCTTCTGATAGGTTCTCCTGTTCAACTTGTTGTTCAATAGTATCTTCAAATCCTTTACTCACAGCTACACTTACCGTCATAGCAGCTAGAGCGAGAAAATCCTTGGGGCGCAAGGAAAATCCCATAAAGGGATGCGGCACAGGTATTGGTGCTGTTGATGGAGGAACCATAATCATATGGATGTCCATTAGGTTAATAACTGGATCCAATTGCTTACACACCGGCAAACAGCCAATACCCTTAGCAAAATTGACCGTTCTCAACAAAGGTAACATCACTGCATCGCTGATTTTTGCAGGAAAACTAGTCACTTTTGAAAACGCGGTCAGCCCACCTTCCGCAAGATTGAGAACCACAGCCGTAGCTTTTTGTTCTCGAGTTAAGTGTTCGTCGGCTGTGATACGATGTTGTCTGTTCCACCAGCCCCAAAATACACTCTTGTACTCTTCATACTTGGCATCAAAAGTTTCTTCGTAATAGGTAGATCCCTTATAAGAACTATGTTCTATCTGCTGTGCTGTATGGGCTTTTCGATCTTTGACATTTTCTTCTATCATAATGATGATAATTAAGGTAATAACAAGACTTATAACTCTCTTTCATTACTCTACTTTGAATTGGTTACTTGTTTATTTATTTGTCGTTGTTGCGATTCTCAACCATATACCTAAGGCAATAAAGCCAATCCCTGCTACAATGATCCCCCATGCAATAAACATATTCAAACGCTGGGCTACTACTGTCCCAAATGTGTTGCGAATCCAAGTTATGTTGCTAAAAATACCTGGTCCACCCGTATCGTACATCCATTCTTTTCCTTGAATGGCCCAATAGCGGATAACCAACCCCACTACAAGCAATAATAAACCTGGTAATTCGGGAAATAGTTGAATGAGTACAACTAACCATCCCTTTTCTTCCGTTTTCATTGTATTATATTCTTTTCGATGATGTGTTTTACACTTTTCGTTTCTATTCTCCATTGCCCACCTAATAGTGGTTGGATGATTTCATCTAATTCACGATCAGAGATAAACCGTTGGTATCGAGTGGCTAAAACATCCTTAATTAGCAAAGGATATGTAGAAGCTTGGGCTAGCGTTGCGTTAAGTTTTACTCCTAAACGCACCCCTTTGTTCAAAGCCTCGTACCTCAGCGGAGTTTCTCCTTCTTTCTGAGCAGCTTTAGCAATTAAACGCAAGGCCTCTATTTGCATCAGGTAATCCTGGCTATCCGCATAGTACAGTTCTCCTTGAACAAAATCATCCTTTGCTATTTCCTCTTTTTTCAAAAGGAGATACAAATTTCCTCGAAACAATAAGCCTTGCCCTAAGAGGCGATAGACCATTTCATTGGGAAGAAGCCCCAAAACTGCTTGTACCTCTTCCAGGCCTTGATTAATATAATTCACAGCTTGTTGAAACTGTTTTTCACCATATTCAAACGTAGCCAACGCACTGTAAATTATCATTTTTTGGATTTTCCAATTGTCATTTGAAGCTGCATTTTTCGCAGCAATATCCAAGCAGATTTTAGCATGTTTACGAATCTCCTTTTCTTGTTTTTTACTTATCCCTTCAAACAATTGCATAAGATGGTATCGGTATTGCGTATCTGGAGCTTCAGGATCACCCATAGCAGCAATTTCTTTGATGGCTTGGTCCAATTCAAAATGATGTTCTAAAATCCGAGTAGATTTTGGGGCATAATCTTTCAACGCATTGAATATTGGAGCCTCAAACGTATCGCTAATGACAATATGGACACGAGGATGTAACTCCAATTGAGCTAAATCTTTCAACCAATGAAGCATTGCTTTTGGTGAACTATTTTTATAGTGGAATAAACATACGATATTGGAATCCTCTGCTAATTCAACTGCATCGCAAAAAGCGTTAATATTGGCAACAAATAAAGCCGCAACATTCTTTTTAGACGCCAAGCTCAAATCCATTTCCCAATCCACGTAATTATCTTCAACTCCTTGTGGTTTTTCAGAAAAATTCCACAAAAAAACCAACCCAAAAAGTTCTTCTACCAATGCCTTACTGTACGTTTCTTCTTGGTATAAGGGCGACTCGAACACCACCACTACATCATCAACTTCGTTGTCTATACCTAGCATATAGTCGTAAAAGGTTTCAAGCATATCCCAATCTCTTTGAGCTGTGCGCATAATGAGGTAGTTGTATACTTCCGCATACCGCAGTGTTAAATATTTTAATTCGAATTCTTCCATTCGCTGTTGAATGGGGTTATTTTCCATATTGTTTAATTTAGTTTAACAATAGCTCCTTCGATTGCTGCTGTTCCATCTGCACTTACCTTGGCTTCTATCCCACCACTTAGCGTTGCAGTACTAGCCCCATTAATTGTAGTCGACTTCGCACTCAACATTGCTTCATTCTCTTCTGCATCTAAGAGCAGTGTAGCGTTACCACTTTGTTCCGTCAATTTTTGACTCGCTAGATTGGAAATTGTTTCTCCTTTTAAATTCAAGGCGATTCCGTGTAAAGAAATTGTACCATCTTCATCTAAAACGAAGCTTGACTTTCCAGTTTGTAGCACAATGGATTTGGTGCTTTTTACTGAGATTTCACCTGCTCCATCTAATTGAATAACGTTATTTTTCTTATCTGCAATCTGGATTCCTCCCGCATCATCTAAGGCAATACGATGTCCACTTTTCGTACTCCAACTTTTTAGGTTATTGTCTTTTCCACCACCACTACTATTTTTACCGTGAAACAATCCTCCCAATACAATTGGATGATCGGGGTCTTGATTGATAAACCCAACAAGTACCTGATCCCCTACTTCTGGAATTGCAACAAATCCACGATTGGTATCTACGGTATTACTACTTCCTGCATCGGGAGCCACAACGCGGATAAAAGCAGTATTGAGGTCTCTTTGTTGCCAATCAAATTGCACTTGTACGCGTCCTTTCTGTTGTGGGTCAGCATTATTGACCACCGTTGCAATTTGTTGCTCTACGATAGGCCTTTGGTAGTCTGTAGTGGGCATATAACCCGTTTCTGCATCAACGGCTTCAAAACGTCCATTATAGGTTCCCAACGCATCAACCTCATGGACAATATGCGTAATCATTAATTTGGTAAAAAAATGACTTTCTCTTTCCTCTGTATGAAACATACTTAGTTCTACAATACAGCCAGGATATAGAAAAGGGACTGTCGTTGTTCCAGAAACTGTAAAAACGCGCATTCCTACATGACCAATCAATGCTTGTTGCGCTAGAGTAACCGCTTGAGTTGTTTGAGCATGTATTGGAGGTGCTTGTACAGAAGGTGCTGTAAAAACGCGCTGCGATCGCTCATACGCTTGTTTAGCTAACGTTCCGTTCAGTTGTAAATTTGTTTCACTTGTTGCATTTAAATACTCGTGATTCAAACTATCATATCCATATAATTCTCGATTGACGTGTTGTGCCGATACCTCTACTTTAATCTGATCCACATCACGTCCATACACCAACGGTATCGGAGCTTCCTGTCGAGGAATCGCACCAAAATGAAGTACTTCGCCATCATAAAAAAAAGGCATTCCGTAGGCTTCTGCCATGCGAACTAAATAATTATAAGCTGTTTCATTATACTGACAACTATATGAGAGCATCTGCCACATAGGCGTGTGAATCTCGTAATTGTATTTTCCCTTTTGTGCATACCCCTCTTCGACTAATTGATGGACGATAGTTTGCAGAGATAAAGCTTCACTACCTCCAAAACTCTGAATATGCGGAGCACGATCCAATAAAATAGTAGGACTATATCCCTCTAGTACAATATCACCTCTGCTCTCCCTCGATTGCTCAAAACTAACAGCTGTAATGACACCTATAAAATCACGTTCAGGCTTCTCTTTACCATACTTGTAGGTAAAACGTACACGTAATCGTTTACCTAACAATTCTTGCGTTTGCTCCAAATGATACGTTTCTTTTTTTCCTAATGCATAAGGAGATACGATAAGTACAAACGAATGATGCCCTTGGCTACTTTGCTGTACGTTTATTTTTTTAAATCCCTTACACGCCACACCTTCAATTACAATTTTAACATCAACTAGTGGAGTAACCCCAGAATGCAGGTGATTTGCGATGGCATTAGCATTACTAATGTCCTTTGAATAAACAAGGGGATTTTCCTTCAAATAGGTGTTTGCTTCTTGGGTTTGATGAGATTTTGGATCATTCCATACGCTTTTATCTGACATAGGTTATATGATTTGAAAACGGGTTGATTCTTAACTACTATTGAAAGAGTGAGCAGAAATCGAAGAAACAAAAGAGAAAAACAAATTCATTTTTTTTCATACGCGCTGTAAAACGGCGATTTCCACTCACTCCGATTAATGACAAACGGCGTTAAACACCTTACCTCGGTTTTGAATTAAGCACTTGGCCAAGTGCCCTGATATGCCGAATTCCCGTAGTCGATTTGCTCCGCACTGACCACAAAGGTGATATACATTGCATTCGAATTAATCGCATCAAAATCTACCTGATGTTGAATAACATAACCATTCACCCATTTTAGCGTGATTAACGTGCCTTCTTCATGTGATTTATTGAAGATAATTTCACCCGTTGTTGGCTTATACTTCCCATTGAGTAAACTTTCTAACACATCAGATTTATCTGTCGCTTCAACCGTAATAGTGATTAAAGCATTAGAAGGGTCGGAAGCGACACGACCTGAGACATCCACGGAACGAGATACTCCATATTTCAGGTTTAATACCTTTTGTGCATCTCCTCCATTGAATTTTAAAACGGCTCTTGAATTGTTTTCTGCCATACATATGAGTTTTAAATTATTATATAACCAAACTTAAAAAGTAATTCGAGCAGTTATCAAAATCCATTGCTCTATTCTTAAAAAAATAGGGATTTTACTGTAAAAAAAGAGTTAAAAATAAATTATTCAATGTTTTTATTTAGTAAAAAACGCTTTTATATTAGCTTATCTAAAGTAAAATTATTCTAGTGTATTGTTCTCAACTTTCAACTTTTAAACAATTTTTTAATCAAATAATTATATTCAATAATAGCTTTTCTTGATTCTACCATAGCTGGCAAAAAATGAATAAAAAAACCAGTAGTTTTGAGTTAAACTACTGGTCTAAAACAATATTTATTTTTAATGATTCTTGGTTATTCCTGGAGATATTCAGCTTCCCATTCATTCCCATCAGCCCCTTTGTGACCATCTAATTTGATGACAAAGCTTTTCGCAGGAAAGTAAGGAGTCAGTCGAATATCCAACCAAACCCGATCTTTTTGCTGCTTATCTTGCTCAAATCGCACGATTTTGAATTTTTCAATGAGTTTATCTGCTCCTTTTATTCCATCTAAAAAAACGACAATTTGCTTACGTAAATCATCTTCTGTTTTTGCGCTCCAATTCTCAAAAGCTCTTCGATTAAGAAAATCCAGCAACACCTTCGTAACATAATCAAAGACGCGAACAACGGAATAGGTTTGCAGTCCAATATTATCTCCATCAAACAACGTTTTAGCAGAGAAGGCCATAATCTTTCCATATTCATTCACCATGGGCACCAGTCCCATTTTTTCCAGCTGGGAAATTTCACTTTTTTTCAGCTCAAATTTTACCGCATCTACCTCGTTAATTCCTCCGTGTTTTTTCCCTGCTGCTACTTGAGACATCAATGTTCTATGAATCTTTCCAGTCAACGACGTAGAGGGAGCAATAAACACATCTTCCTCTTCTCCCACGTCTTCTGCACGACCACGCCCAACTAGCCAGTTACAGGTCATAATCACATTGCTTTTATGTACCTCTCCACTGGTTAAATTAGCCGAGTAAAATAAATCAACCACATCATCTGGTTTATCTAAATTGGCGAAATCAGTTATCAACATCACTTTATTTTCATTGCAAATTTTGGCCCATTTATCCACTATTTTATTGGATCCCATATACCCAGGAATAGCAAGTAAGGAATAGTTATCCCTCAAATCCAATCGATCATAATACAGCGTAAACTCCTTAGCTATATAATTAATAAACAAAGGATTATCTAAATCCGTTATTTGCTCCATGGAGGCATTAATCAAATGAACATTATCAACTTTGTCTAACCCTGTGTTTTTGTAAAACTGTGCAATCGTACGATAATTCACCTCTAACTCACGACATTGATTTAATGCCTGTTTGAGGTTGTCTTTCAAACTGCTTACCGCTTGACTAGACTTTTGCTTGTATTGTTGAATCAATTCCTCTATTGACGCTCCAGACTCGAGCAACTCCAACCAAAGCTTTATATTTTTCAGCAAGTCTGCCCGCTCTTCTTTTTTACTTGAATCCGCCAGAAAAATTTGTCGACGTGCCTTTCGTTCTGGATTCATATTGGCCATGCCCTCTACTACTGTTTCAACAAATCCAAATCCTCCTAGTTTTTCTAATTCAAACCCGATGAGTCCTTGACTTTCAATTTTCTCTCCTATTTGCGATGGAATATGATGTCCCATCGCTTGTAATTCTTGACTACCTTTTGCCATTTGCTATTTCTTACTTTTCTAATTCTTGTGCAATTGTGCGTAATGCAGCAGCAAACTCTTTCTTTGCTACATCATCCTGTAGAACCTTGCCGAGCATTTTATTTACTCTCAATTGCTTCACAATTTTATTATACTGTTCTTCATCCACTTGCAATCCTTTGAGATACGGAGAATTATTAACCATTTTTTTGGGTGTAAAATCCCCTAGGTTATTGAATTTGAATTCTTCCTTTACGGTTTGCCCCTCAGGCGTATTGTGCTCAACTGTAATATGGGGTGCATAATGGTTGAACACGTCTTCTACTGTTTTCAGTCCTGTTACAATTTCAGGAGAAATAGCTTCCTCGTTTGTTAATTTAGCGACCAATAAACTTTTATTTCCTTGAATCTCTTGGACTGCGTCGTTGGTGTCGACTTTGATTTCATTTCCACCAACACCATAATTAAACATTGTCATAGTTTCGTTTTTATATAAATTAGTACTTATTACTTTATCCTTTAAAATAGGTCTCCTGTCTTTTTTCTGCTCCATTAGGACTGTTGTTACACTCCTAATGATTTTTATTGCTTTGATTCCTTGTTTGAACAAACGCATCTTATCACTTTAGTGTTAGTCCAATACACTCCAACCTCGGTTAGTTTTTGGAATTGGCGTGACCTCAAATTCATTTACAATGATATTTTCTTTGCGTTGACCGATATAATCCAGTTCATTCAGCTTGAGGAAAATCAGTTCTAGAGTGCTCATTAGGGTTTGAATTTCTCCCAAAGGTGTCGCACAATCCCAATGTTGATAGGTAATTTCGGCTACGGTTGTCAATTGATTTAAAAACGCATGAGGAGGTATTTCACTCCATTCGCTTATGTAGTTGAGTACTTCTTCTAAGTCTGCGGGTAAAAGCGTCTGGGTTACTTGATACAAATGCGTAGCGATTTGCGAAAAACAACCAATAAAATAAAGAGGAGCCTGATGAGGAACTATATTTCTAAAATAAAAATAACCTGAGCCAATGTCCTGTACTAAGACTTGACAAAGCAACTTCACACTCCTCATTAATCTGGTATTTTGTTTCGTATTACTTTCTTTTTGCAGAATTTTTACTGCGTATTTTTCCAACAAAGGCATACAATGTCCCATACGGTTGTAATGATGGAGCAATACGGGGTGACTTAGCACACTTGTACAAGGCGGAATATACGTTTCCTCCAACTGAATTATATCTCCATGAACCATGATCTTACAGACGATCACATAATCACCTCCACTAGGATGGCAAAACGTACTATTCAGCATGGATACAGCGATTAACTCCCATCGGTATTTAGCTTTTGTATAGGGATAGCGAGGAGGAGACTCTTCCAATTGAAGAGAGCCAAAAGGGACTTTATCAAAAGGATCAACGATAAGAATCAGATAATAGTCACTCTTTTGTTGTTGCAACTCCTCTCCAACACTGGGAATTAACGGTTTAATATTGATTTTTGTTTCTGCACAATCAATGCGAAATCCTGAAGGCGTAATAGCATTGCATTGTTGCATGACAAGCTCTAAATCGCCTGAAATTGTTGGAAATACTTCAAAGACACACTTGCCTTGGGAATGGCTTGTCGACGGTAGTAATCCATATGAAAAAGCAGAGCTAGAAGTTGCCCTCACATCACGTAGTCCCTCTAGAATGAAATTCGTTTGAGCATCAAAGTGTTTTTGCGAAACTTTCATACCATCCACCCAGTTGACTGCATCATATTGAATTGATTTTATCATAATATTCTTTTTATTTTTGTTTGTTTTCAACGACTCTCCTACAACAGATAATGTCATTTTCTCTGACTTTATTTTCGGCCATATCGATATCAAAATCTAAGTATCTCCGGAAGTGAAATAGAGATCGTTTGCTATAAAATATCCAGTGATAATAGGTTCCATCTTCGTTTTGCAGAGCAATCGTGCTTGTAGCATTTTTAAAATTATAATCTTCTAATACCTTTTGAAACCAATCGCCAAAAGTGACGCCCGAATTCAGAGTTTTTGCCTTTATGCGAAATTGATGCCCATCGTTGACCTTCTTTGTCAACTCTATCGTAACCACTTTAAGTTGATTTAAGTCAACCCCATCAAAATCTAACTGTTCACGATAGATTTCATAGCTCCAGGTTTTGTAAATACGGAAGGGAATTTGTAGGAATTGGATATAAGTATAATAGAATAAAAGAGGGACGACATAAACCAAACTCGCTGTTGACGCGAGAGTAGCATAACCTATAAAAGGACTAAACCAATCAAAAATATACCGAAATAGACATATTCCTAAAAGTACATTGATTAAGGTTAGCATAACCTCGAATCCTTGGGTATAGCCTTGAGGTACTTCCTGCCCTCGAAATCGCTTTCGTACCTGACCTACATGCAGACATCCCATCAACAAATAAAAAAAGCTTCCCAACAGATACCAGTAGGGATTAAAACGATTACCCGAAAAACCCAATACACCAGGTAAGGCCAGTACAATTGCATTAACTAGTACATAAATCAACACTTCTTTTAACTTGATGTAAGGCATTTTTTGCTGAAGTAAAACCAAAGGAATCCCTACAAGTAAGGCTAGCAATGGAAGAAGTAAATGCGCAATAAAAAAGGATTGTATAAATTCGATTTGCATAAAGGGTGCTGTTTTACATCATAAATAGGTTGAATAGCCTAAACAACAATTGTTGTTATCCAAGCAAAAGGCCTGTTCTTTTTTCTGGGTAGTGAACCTTTCGAGAACCGCTACCGTAACGGGAACACAATAATCATAGAAGGTTTGCAATAGGACCCGTAAAGGGCTTCCTTCAACATACAGATGCAGTTCCTCATAAGCAATTGGGCCAAATTCAATTGTCCAATTGGCAGTTCCTTCAAAATAAGCTGCAGCTAATACCATGGTTAATCCTACTTGTGCATTTCCTAAGGTTACATCTTGAGCTAATTCGTCAAATCCAGTTAGTTTACTAGGTGTAATATGAATTTCAACAGGGACACCGAGCAAAGTTTTGAGGCATTTTTCAACCCAATCTTTCTTTCCTCTGTATGCGTGTAAATGAGGAAATAAACTTGCTAATATTCTTGTCTTCTTGTCATCCAAAAGCCTCAAAACAGGCCATAGTTCTTCAAACAAAGAAACCAATTGGTCTTGTTGTTCAAGACCATCGAAACTAGCTCTTAAGGCTAATGCATTGAGGTAGCTGAAGTACACCTCCAACTCAAAAGGTTGAAAGAAGGCTCTTAATTTTTGCTCTACTTTCTTCTCTTGTCTAATTTGTTCAACAACTTCCCCAATTGTTTGACGGGAGTTTTTAAATGACGGAGGGTGAAAAAGGCCTTCGGGTAAATAATCATAGAGTCCTTCTCTATAACTTTCGACACTAATTCTATTTTCCTTTACATCTAAAAACTCCACTTTTATCTGCTTCAAATCTTTGTGAAAGCTTCGATTATTACTCCCCAATCGCTTGAGAAAAACACCATCAAGTTCACTGTGCTTTTTCCAAATTGCATAGGCAATTACCTCTGCTTTATAATCCGTATGTTCTCCTTTATAGCCTTGTATATCAGAAAAGGTAATGTTTTTCATATCGATATTTTTTCACCTTTAAAACATACCTTATACTCAATACCATCAATGGCACGATCTACCAATTGTCGCTTAAAATTATGTGCATATTCCGTCCAGTACCTCTTACTTCCTATCTCAAAATTATCTACAACAATCTCAATATTGACCGTGCGAATAAAACCTTCTGTTGGTTTATCACTAACTTGGATTCCCTTTGAAATATGCACTTCCTTACAGTGTTCTTGTAGCATCATTTTACAGTAATTTTTAATATCCTCTACTGATATAATTTTATCGCGGGTTGTCAAAGCATATTTATAGGCTTGGATGGCATCTGTACCTTTTTTTTCTCGTTCACCTCCTTGAGTCGTACTCAATAAAATAGCAGGTTTATTCACATCAGCATACAATCGATTGTGTTGGGTGAGCAAAGTACCCTTTCGAATGTTATTGGCCAGATCACAATGGGTAATCCAATAGGATGCTTTGAAGGCCAATGTATCAGCGAATGCTTCAACAATAGCATAATAAACCTCATTGGCGATGCTTCCATTGACCATCTTGACCCTTTGATCTAACAGCTGCATGTGCTGCACCATTTGTTGTAGCGTTTCTATTACTTTATCACGTTCGAGAATTCCAAAAGCAGAAACCTCATCTCGCGTCAATTCAATCACATAGCTAATCATATCTACTGCATTTCGCGTACTAAACCGTTCCATTCCACCCTTTCGAATGGTATAAACTCCTTGTGCTAAACCACTAGATTCCGAAAAGGGGATTTCACGATATTCCCTCGCGTGCGTATCTACAATTTGTTCCATATACAAATAGGCTTCTCCCGCTTGTGTAACAAGAGGAATAGTATTGCCCATAATATCCAAACTCGATTCATTGCATCTCCAACCTCTATTATAGACCGGAAAGGCATTGAGGTAAAAAGAAAAACCCTGTATAATTTCTGGAGTATAAGGAGGAGGAAAATCAATTTGAATCCAAAGCAAACGCTTTCCCTTTAGACCCTCATACACCTGTTTCTGTTGGGTCAAACACGCGAGTGCTGGAGGCAGATGACCTCCTTTAATCTCACTTATTTTTCCTGTGAATCCACTTAATTCTATAAATTTACTTTCGTAAATTGATTTAATATTTTCACGGATGTTATGCTCCACAGAAAACCCATCAAAAGCAACTTCATCGCTAGTTTTATGCCCTTGTATTGGATAAGACAAACCAGCTGTTGCCATTAGTGGAGATCCTTGTGCAGATAGAGTAGTAAAAGGCAAGAGTTTATACACAAAATCCAGTGATTCAAAGCGCGGATTATCACAATATAAACTCAATCTCTCAGGTTCATACTCCTCTTCATACGCGCTGTAATCAACAGCTAAAAACAACTGATTCGCTGGCATAGCTAGGGTCGTCTTGTCTACTAGTATCTTATTGAAAAAAGCATCGTATTCCCACAGGCTACCCCCACAAAGACAATGACTTATCTTGGCTTTAACAAGATGAACTTCATCAATAGCCGTAAAAGGGATATCCAATTTGAGATCTGCTGCATTTTTCGTACTAGAGGGAAATACCTTTTTAATTGTAAATTCCTGATGATCTCGTAAGATTTGTTTAGCTTCTTCTGGTTCAATCACAGCAATGCCATGTGCGGGTTTAGAGTAGGTGTACATAGTTGGCGTCAACAAACGAGCCGTCTTCTCTAAAATACTTGCTTTAATCTGCTCTATTTCATTGTTGACTTTAAAAATCTCCGTACTAAAGGCATCGATTAACAAGCTAATAAATGGATCCAAAGCATGAGGGTTCGTCACTCCCCAAAGCTTCGTCGCCTGTTGCATTATGCGTGATTTTATTTCCTCTTTAGCTGAATTACTTCCAATTTTTTTCATCCTTTTTCACTTTTAATCAACTGTCATGGGGCTCAAATAAATATGCGTGCTAAACGTAAAGCGTTCGCCTGTATCGGTCATTCGTGCATTGATTCCGATGGTAGCCATCTTTTTTAGTTCAACAAAGTCTTTCGTTCCATACTGATGCTCTACATACGTTACATTCACCTGAATATCGGGGTGAGAGATTCGAGGTTCATATCGAATTATTTGCTCTGCTAAGCTTTCTGCAAATACGCGTTCCCAGACAACTAAAGTCACCGCATTATCAAATTCTAACTCCCATACTGCATTCCCATAATCCGGGTTAAATCTATGCTCCCCTTTTCGTGTTAAAATCAATAGCATTAAGTGTTGCGCAATACTTTCCCCCAAATTACACGTAGGTAATTCTTTCCCTTCAATCATGGCAAAATCGGGGTTAAAAGGAAATTTTAGAAATGTGTTTTGCATGTTTATTCTAAAGTGATAGTATGAAATACAACTGATTCCTTTTGCCAATCAACAATCAATTTTTGTCCTGCCACCAGCTCTTCCTTCACAATCATTTTGGAAAGGGGTCTAGCAATTTCTTGGCGAATTACGCCGTTGAGTGGTCGAGCGCCATATTGTTTGGTAAAGCCCAAAACAGCTAATTTATTAAGTGCTAAATCCGTTATTTCAAAAGCAATTTGCAAGCGATGAAGCGCTGTAATCAGCCCTTTTAACTGAATTGAAAATATTTCCTCTGCCCTCGCTGGCGTAATCGGAGCAAAAGGAACAATTTCAGTGATACGCGCTAAAAACTCAGGGCGAAAGTACCCTTTCAATTCTTGCATTAACTCCTTAGAAGTAGGGGTTTTTCCCTGTTCAAAAGCCTGAATTACAGCTTCACTAGCAATATTGGAGGTAAATAAAATTAGCGCATGGCTAAAGTCTCCTTCTTTTCCTAATTTATCGTGTATTTTCCCTTCATCCATCAACTGAAGAAAGATATCAAAAACAGCAGGATGTGCTTTTTCGATTTCGTCAAACAGCACTACAGCGTAGGGTTGCTGGCGGATTTTATTCACCAACATCCCTCCTTCTTCATAACCAACATAGCCTGGAGGAGCACCATAGAGCAACGCCGCGGCATGTTCTTCTTTAAACTCAGACATATCAAAGCGAATAATTGCCTTTTCGTCGTGAAAAAGAAATTCCGCGATGGCTTTCGCTAACTCGGTTTTTCCAGTTCCTGTAGGGCCTAAAAAGAAAAACGATCCAATAGGCTGCCCTGGTTTATTTAAGCCACTTCGACTTTCAATAAGCGCATCAGCTACCACTTTTAACGCCTGATGTTGTCCAACCACACGACGCCCTAAGACCTCTTCCATAACCAAGAGTTTTTCCTTCTCTTGGACTTGAATTTTTCCCAAAGGAATTCCCGTTTTTGCTGCCATAACCGCTGCCAATTCAACATCGGAAACACTGTTAATTTTCTGTTGAGCATGCACCATCAATTCATCATAAATGCCGTCGATACTATATTGTATTTCTTCACTTCCCATGGAAAGTTCCAATTGAGGTTGTTCTCTTAAATGCCCCCAAAGAATGGGGCTAACGCGTTGTTCCAATTGACGAAAGAACCAGAGCATTTCCTTGACTTTAGTCTGATCATCTTTAAAAATGCTGTTTACGCAAGCCTTATAATCGGCGTTCCATGCCCTTAAACCTGTTGTTCCTTCTTCGTTAAGCAACTTAATTGAAGCCATCGTACGATCTAGTAAATCAAAAGCAGTATCTGGCAGTTTTTTTTCCTTAGCATAACGTTTAGCCAAGGTAACACAGTAGGGTAACGCTTCAGGTTCAACTATAATAGTATGGTGTGCAACATAGTTCGACAACCGGCTCTCTAACATTTTAATACATGTTGCAAGGTCAGGTTCACTTACTTCTATTTTCTCAAATCTTCGATTAAAAGCAACATCGGGTTCAATAAGCTTGCGATAATCCTCTGTTGTCGTTACACCAATAACCGTAAAACAATCATTGGATAGATGTGTTTTCAACCCATTAATTACTCCTCCAAACATCCCCTTTTGATCTACTAACAAATGAATATCATCAATGTAAAGAATAACATTCCTCCTTTCACACTCTTGAATTACTTTTTTAAAACGATCTTCTATCTCACTTTTGTAATTCGTTTCCGCAGCTAACAAGCTCAGATCTAACTGATACAACTGACGGTTTTTCAAGAATATTGGACATTCCTCTTGCTCCAATAGGTAGACAAGTCCTTCCACTAAAGTTGTCTTCCCTACCCCGGGTTCTCCTACGATAAGTACATTGGACTTTGACTTTCGCCCCAAAATTTCAATCAAAGTGCGCATCTCACCTTCGCGTCCCAAAATCCCCGCATCAATGCTACCTCTTACGATTTTATCTCTCAGCGCTATACCGTAACATTGTAAGGGACTTTTATCAATCGAACTGTGATAATACTTGTATTCTTCCGCTTTATCACGCTCATTCGATCGATCAACTAGAGCGGATTCACAGTTCAAATACTGCCATTCAGAAATCAATTCTGATGCCTGGACAGGAAGCGATTTCAATTGGTCTATAGTGAAAAAAATATTGGGTTTGAGTACACTGGCTAGTAAACACAAGGGAATTACCTCTTGTGCTCCCATTTTACTCGAAATATCTTCCGCATTTTCCCACATGACTGAAATCGAGGCATCCTCTTCCACCTCATTTATCATTCGTGTGGCCTTGGGATACTCATCCATTCGAACTTTAGCCCATTCAAAAAAGTAAGAGGAATCTAGGCCGATAGCGGCTAAAAAATCATGTAAACTAATACGTGGATGCATCAAGGCTTGTAATACATGTGCTCCTGAATATTGGGCGTGATCATTTTCTTTGGCTATAGTTTTTGCTAGGTGAATCACTTGTTGTAAGGACTCGTGTTTGACAGCTACATTCATTTTTTATTTATTTATGGCATTCCTTTTTTTACTCGTTTTATATATTCATCACTAAGATTCTCCTCCTTATTTTTCGTGGATTTTATCGCTTTAATTCCCTCTAACTCCAAGAAAAAAAAATCAAAAGTTTCTTCAACTTCTTTTGCTTTTCGTTCGTCCAACACAGGCATATAAGTCTGATTCAACCAATAAAAATTCGCTTCATTTTGCTGTACTACCGTTAATTTATTTGCTTTTTCTTCCTCAATTTGGTCAGCAATCAATTTAAATTGTCGAAAGAAATCGGCAAGTATAGCTGTATTCAGTATATCTTTGTGCTTCCATTGTGCTAGGGATTGTTTAGCGATTGTATCTGAAGGATTTACGTACAAACCCGTTTGTTGAAACAATCCCAGAAACATCGTGTTTTTACGCCAGAAGCTTCTTTTTTTCTTTTGGGATGAACGGTTGTTCTTTTGCACAGCGGTGATGTACCTTCGAATCATTTTATTGTTGTCCAACGCTCCTTTTTTAAATACCCGCTGATAAATACGTCTATATTCTTCCTGCAATTGATTTACTTCCTGCTCATCTAACAATACACCATATTCCGTTATTTCCGTATCCGATTTTGTGGGTTTACGAAGAACTCCTTCTTGCCTAAACGCATAGTTTTGGTTCATCAACTGTTTGGCGATAGGAAGAGCTACAAAATCTTTTTCTTGCTGATAATTAGCTAAATAAGTTGCCTTTACTTTTGTCTGTGACAATCCTGCATCACTGTTAAATGCAGCTGTAAGTACGTGATCAACCCGTTGATTATCTTGGATGATATCATTGACCATTTTAACGAGAACCTGTTGCAAGTATATCGGTTTATTATCGGCTCCTTTTGCGGGAAAAATAACGGCTCCCTGATGCATGCTTTGCGCAGGATAATCCAACTGATAAATCCCTTGATTAGCCTGAGATAAATCAAACAAATGATGGCCTACTATTCCCTCTTGCTCCACAAGACGCTGCCGTTTTGCATTTCCTACTTGTTCAGTAGAAGCTTGAATCACAGCTTCTGCTGTCAAGACAAAATCGTTATGGGTATCTCCAGAATCCGCGTGCACTTGATAAAAGAGTACACGACTACCTGTTTGGGCTACTTGCTCGGCCAACTCCTCCTGTTTTACTAAATCTAAAGCTGTAAAACGTTGGCCTATAACCACAATCAGGTTCGTCTGATTTTCTCGTAAACCCAGGTATTTATTCACCTCAGCCATGGTTTCTTTGAACGTGACTTCTTTCGGAGACATGCGACTGAATACAAAAGGTTTTCCAATGGTTTGTCCCCAATGCTCCGCATCAAGTAAAGGAGCTTCATTCTTGCTTTTATCTTGTTGATTGAGGTGATAAAAAAAGGTAGCGTAAGAAAGGGAAGTAAAATACTTAGGTTCGGCGAATTGCTTGGTTAAACCTTGTAAAACCCCCTTTAATGCATCCAAATAGGGTACAACTTCTTTCGACCCATCTAAAAGAAATACAACGTTTAATTTCCGATTATTCTGGAGGATTTGTCTATAAGCATCATAATAAATAGGCTGCCCGTCAACATTGTACACTTTATTTTCTCGATAATCCAATACCTGATCAAAATAGTTAATTTTAAAATCCTGCATAGTCGTACCATACGTCAGAGGATAAAGTTGCATCAAACGCAATCGATCCTCTAGTGTATCTGAGCTCCGAACAGGAGTAAAGACGGTACCTGACGGAGTTGTAGTTTCCACTCCCAATTGAGTACTTTCTGTTCCTGTGGTGGGTTTCATTCGAAAAGCAGTACGTTCTCCCCATAATCCTACTATACGTGCATCTACCCAACCATACACCTTATTCTCTGAATTTTCCTCTTCCAATTGAGGAGCAGTCCCCAAGAGCACCTTTTTATTATCTGCGGAAAAACCATAGAGATAAACAAGTGTATTCAGGGGCAATTTACTTTCCCCTTTATGCTGTAAACGCGTATCTTTAAATATATAAATCGAATCCTTATCCATATACATTCCAAGCAAAGGAAGGATTGATTTTTCCTGTAGTGCAAGCATTCCTTTAATTCGAAACCCCGTTGTAGCATCGCGAAGAGACTCTGTCCACAACAATAAATCGCGCTGCTCCATCCATCCCTGTACTTTGATTCGCGTTGGATCGAGCTTCCCCTCCTGTATACTACCTGCCTCATAAGAAGCCACTAAGTAGCGATTCCCTTTGTGCTTAAGCACGACCAAAGGAGTAAGAAATGAAACACGGGTATCTGCGGCTTCACTTTTTGCGTTGGCGTAAAGAGGAGCGTTATCTGTATGGGCGTACACTACCCAAGGTTTGCTATTATTGGGACTACCAGACAACAATACATTGTCTTGATAGATACCCATAACATGGGGTTTAGGTGTCTTTTGAATGGTTATTCTTTTTGCTGTACAACTCGATAATCCAAGTAAAATTACTACGCTTAAACCGAAAAAATTCCTACTAATTTTATCTTTCATTTTTAATTACTTACTTGAACAATAGTCAATTTTGTCACACAATTCTCCTCTTCATTAAAACCAACCTTAACGGATTCTATAAAGGCTTTTCGATCAAATCTCAACCCCATACAGTAGTAGTAAAACGAATTGCGTTTGGTAGTATTCACCAACACTAGAGCATTCTCATTCTCACATAAATACCTGTCCACTAAATAATTATAATGCTGATTAAAAGGAGCTCCGTCAGCTATTTGTTGCAGATGTGTTTTAAAATCTTCGTCAATGGTCTTATAGTCCTCTTCCACATCCAATTCCGCATTGAGATTTTCAAATGAGGGATAGATTCTTATACTGTGTACCACAGGATATGCTGTTTCATCCGTATACAAGTAAACCTCATACTCTCCCGCTTCTTGGAAGGCGTAAACTACAAAAGGCTCCTTGGCATCTATCGTACCTGTTTCACCAAACTTCCAACTAAACAGACTTGCTTTATCGGTAATCGCTCGAAACATGACATTTTCAAATTGCATAGCCTCCGTTGGTGCTTCAATTTCTGTAAAATAATCACCATCATTCTCCTTGACACTAGGCTTAACCTCTATGGAAAATGTTTGAGACTCCTTTTGATTTATCTCATAGGTTAATTGATAAAAACCTGGCTTTTTATAGACATGATACCCCTTGGAGTCCGATGAGAAATCACCATCACCAAACACCCACTGTATAGTAGTAGGATGTGGGGTAGTTTCTTCAAAATATAGACTGTCTCCTACCTGTAGAATTGTTGGATAAACAGAAACCTCTACTTTTACCTTGGAGGGATACAAATACTGTTGAATGACGTACACTCCACCTAAGCACAGTAACAATATACCCCAGATAAGCCCTGTGGTTCTCCCTTTCTTTCTTTCGATGTAACTCATTTATTTTTATCGTGTTAAGACGCTATTTCTGCGTTGAATTAATTGCTGTTCTTTATCCTTAAAGCCAATAGAGCACGCCTCAAACTGCTTGCGAAACAATTCGATATTTTCTGTTTTCTTGGCGATAATTTTTTTATCTTCTAAATACATCCCATAAAAAGAAGCCATTTGCCCATACACTGCCTTACGAGGATCGTCAATCACGAGGGAAGTAAATGCCCGAGTAAGCTGATTGATGTGATGGTTTATTTCATTTTCTTCAATGGGCTTGGGATAGGTCAACGTTAGTATACTAATTTGATGAAAAGTAGATGCAACAATAGGTTCTAGCCTCTTTTGTTCCACGTTAAACGCGTATTTTTGATCTAACATTTCAGCTTCCATAACAGCCTCTTTTGCAAAAGGCGAAGAATAGCCTCGCAAAAAAATTGCCCCCAATAGAACCAAAACAAAAATCAACATACCAATCAAATACAACAGCTGATAGCGCTGTTCCTTTTGCGATAGAGATGAATGAAACTGTGCCATTATACCTACTTTTTAGTAAACTTTCGACTAGGATCATCCGTCAATTCAGTATATACATTTTTGAAGCGATGCATACAAGCATTTAAGTCACGTAAGGTTACTGCTTCTTGATTGCCTACCACGATAATCTCATGCTTCAAAAGCAGCAAACTGTCAAGTTGTGGCAAGAGCGCAGTGTATCCTATAAAATTTTCTTCATTTTCCTCTTTTAGTAGTTTTTTTATCTCAACTAAATCTTTTGTAATATACTCCTCTAAGTAACTATCGTGCTCCACTTTTCCACTATAAAGTAAGCGCATGTAGTAATAAATCGTATCTACTTTGCTCTTCAAGAGATACTGCTTATTCAACAGTGATTTATAGGCAATAAGATCGTTTTCTACTCGTTTTTTTTGTTGATTAAAACTTCTATAAAAGAAATAAATACTAATAAAAAATACAAAAATCAAAATTAAAAAATACACAATAAAAACTGCTATTTTAAAATATATTTCTTTATAATTTACACTTTTCAAATACATAAAATAAAATATATGGTTTATTTATTACGAATAATTCAACAAGTCAAAAATAATATTAATTTTGGATTTTACAAGCTAAAAAAAAATAAATGCCCATACAGCTATCCATCTGTGAATCAGATTTACACTTTAAAAATCTCTTAATTGAGCACATTAATCAATCGT
Source organism: Myroides sp. DW712 (assembly GCF_046557355.1). Classification (NCBI taxonomy): domain Bacteria; kingdom Pseudomonadati; phylum Bacteroidota; class Flavobacteriia; order Flavobacteriales; family Flavobacteriaceae; genus Myroides; species Myroides sp. DW712. Next base: position 161,420 of record NZ_JBKFDO010000005.1, on the reverse strand, counting down.
TATTACTGGATTTAATACAGGAGTATTCTAATGGTTTTGAACTAATTAACCGGTTAAAATATCAAAAGAATAATTTTCTACTAATTGATGCTTTTACCCCATTTATGACGGGTATAGAAGCACTAAAAATATTGCGAAAAAAGCAGAATAAAACGCCTATTATTATCTATACTCAGATGTATCAGGAAGATTTATACGCCTTATTTAATGCCTATCAACACGTCTATTATTGTCAAAAGAACAGCGCGATTATATTTAAATTACTTCTAGCCTTGTTTCAGGAAGAGTCTCAAGCGTATGAACGCTATCTTCACGAATGGCAAGTACAATCTAATGCAGGTACAATTATCCCTACAACCATCGATCAAACAGCGACAGGTTACATCCCTTCCTCTGTCGAATTAAAGATTATTAACTATGCTTGTAGAGGATTGACAAACAATGAAATTGGAAGAGAAGTCCACCTAAGCGGAAGGACGGTTGAAACCTATATCAAGAAGTTGACAGAGAAATTTAAACTGAAAAATAAGGTGCAATTAATTACCTATTGTGTGGAACAACATTTGCACCTTTACAAGTAATAAGGCAACAATTCACAGCTAAAAAAAAGAAATCAACTAGTAGCTAATCCTCTCTTACAACAGCCTTTTGCATCGATTTATGGGACAGTTTACATTCTGACCACACAATACCGGTTAGTCAGAACAAAAGGGCTTAAAACGTCTAAAAATAAAAAAGGGCACTTAACCTTGTAGTTAAGTACCCTTTTTACTTATAACGAATAAAATAATATTAAATATCGAATCCCATTGCAACGCCTAATTTAGAGGCAATCACTTTGGCCACCTTTGCTTTTAGTTCTGGTATTTTTACCGATTCCATTACTTCATCAGTAAATGCATACATCAATAACGCTTTGGCTTCTTTTTGTGGAATACCACGTTGACGCATATAGAACATGGCATCTTCATCTAATTGCCCGATTGTACAACCATGTGAACAACGTACATCATCAGCGAAAATTTCCAATTGTGGTTTCGTATACACTTGCGCTTTATCGCTCAACAAGATATTGTTGCTCTGTTGAAAACCATCTGTTTTCTGTGCGATTTTATCTACGTAAATCTTACCATTAAATACCCCTACAGAATTGTCATCGTACAATCCCTTGTAGTTTTGGTGGCTTTCACAGTTTGGACTATCGTGAGAAACTAGCGTATAGTGATCCACATGTTGTTTTCCACCAATTAACGTAATTCCCTTCATGGTACTGTCGATACGCTCTCCATCTTGGTAGAAATTCAAGTTATTACGCGTTAATTTACCACCAAAAGAGAAGGTATGTACAGACACTCTACTTTCTTGCTTTTGTTTGATAAATGTATTATCGATTAATGTACCTGTATCTAAATCGTTTTGTAACTTATAAAAATCAACGATTGCACGTTTGTGTCCAATAATTTCCGTTACTGAGTTTGTAAATACGCTACATTCATCCAAACTTTGATGACGTTCCAAAATTTGTACATGTGCATTTTCACCCACAATAATTAAGTTACGCGGTTGTACCAACAAAGCTTGTTCACCAGCCGTGGATAAATAAATGATTTCAATGGGTTTAGAAACCACTTTGCTCTTTGGCACATGAATGAATGCTCCTTCCACAGCATAGGCTGTATTCAAAGCTGTTAAGCTATCCGTTTTATCCGCAAGCGTGTTGTAATAGGTATCGATTAGCATTTTGTACTTTGGCTTAGTCAAAGCCGAAGACATTAAGCATACATCAAGTCCATCATGAGTTGTAGCAGACAAATGAGAGCTAAATACCCCATTGATAAACACCAATTTATAGGTATCTGAGTCACTTAAAAAGTACTGTTTTACTTCTTTGTACTCAATTGCTACTTCTTTTTTAGGTACCACACAAAAATCTTGCTTCAAAATTGCGTTTAAAGAAGTGTATTTCCACGCTTCTTCTTTTTTGGTTGGGAAACCTTTATTTTCAAATGTCTTTAGTCCTTCTACGCGAATGTCGTGAAGCGTATCGTGTTCTCCACGCAACTGCTGTTCAAAAGCAACAAAAGACGTTATTAATTTATCTTTAAGTTCCATATTCTCTTTTACCTAGTAGATTAAAATGATTTTGTCTGTCTTACACTTATTTATTAAAGTGATTCCTTAATCCAGTCGTATCCTTTTTCTTCTAATTCTAAGGCTAGTTCTTTTCCTCCTGTTTTTACAATTTTACCATCATATAGTACATGTACAAAATCAGGAACGATATAGTCTAACAAACGTTGGTAATGCGTAATCAAAATTACCGCATTATCTTCGCTTTTCAATTTATTTACTCCATTGGCTACAATGCGCAATGCATCGATATCTAGTCCAGAGTCAGTTTCGTCCAAGATTGCTAATTTTGGTTCTAACATAGCCATTTGAAAAATTTCATTGCGTTTTTTCTCTCCTCCAGAAAACCCTTCATTCAATGAACGCGATAAGAATTTACGATCAATCTCCAACAACTCTGATTTTTCTTTAATTTTCTTCAACATTTCATTGGCTGGCATCTCTTCTTCACCTTTTGCTTTTCTTGCCTCGTTGATTGCCGTTTTAATGAAATTTGTTACGGAAACCCCAGGGATTTCAACCGGGTATTGGAAAGATAAAAACAACCCTTTATGTGCTCTTTCTTCTGGAGCTAATTCTCCTAATTCTTCCCCATCCAATAACATTTCACCTTCCGTTACTTCAAAAGCCTCATTTCCAGCAATTACAGTAGACAAGGTACTCTTACCAGCACCATTTGGTCCCATAATTGCGTGAATTTCACCTGCTTTTACTTCTAAATTAATTCCTTTTAATATTTCTTTATTTTCAACACTTGCGTGTAGGTTTTTTATCTGTAACATAAACTGTTTGTTATTTTAAATTTGTAATGATACGAAAGCCTCCAGTAAAAGTCAGTGGATTACCCCACACTTCCTTCTAAAGAAATCTCCAATAATTTTTGTGCTTCTACAGCAAATTCCATCGGCAATTTGTTCAACACTTCTTTTGAGAATCCGTTCACAATCAAAGCAATCGCTTTTTCAGTTGGAATTCCACGTTGGTTACAATAGAAAATCTGGTCTTCTCCGATTTTACTTGTTGTTGCTTCGTGCTCAATTTGAGCCGTTGAATTTTTTGCTTCAATATAAGGGAATGTGTGTGCTCCACATTCGTTCCCCATCAATAAAGAGTCACATTGAGAGAAGTTTCTTGCATTTTCGGCACGTGGCCCTACTTGCACCAACCCTCGATAACTATTTTGAGATTTACCTGCAGAAATACCTTTCGATATAATCGTCGATTTCGTATTCTTACCTAAGTGAATCATCTTTGTTCCAGTATCTGCTTGTTGAAAGTTATTCGTTACAGCTACAGAGTAAAACTCACCCACTGAATTATCTCCTTTCAATACACAAGATGGATATTTCCAAGTAACAGCTGATCCTGTTTCTACTTGTGTCCAAGCAATTTTAGCATTGGTTTCGCACAGTCCGCGTTTTGTTACGAAGTTGAATACGCCCCCTTTTCCTTCTTTATCACCAGGATACCAGTTTTGAACCGTAGAGTATTTAATTTCAGCATTATCTAAAGCAATTAACTCTACTACTGCAGCGTGCAACTGATTCTCATCACGAGACGGTGCTGTACATCCCTCTAAATAAGAAACATAACTTCCTTCATCCGCAACTACTAGGGTACGTTCAAACTGCCCTGTTCCAGCTTGATTAATACGGAAATACGTCGATAGTTCCATTGGACAACGCACTCCTTTTGGAATATAACAAAACGACCCATCTGAAAACACAGCAGAATTTAATGCTGCATAGAAATTATCCGTTTGCGGCACTACTGTTCCCAAATATTTTTTCACTAATTCAGGATATTCTCTAATGGCTTCTGAAATAGAACAGAATATAATTCCCTTTTCTGCTAGTGTTTCTTTAAATGTAGTGGCAACGGAAACAGAATCCATCACAATATCCATAGCTACTCCTGATAAACGCTTTTGTTCATCAATAGAAATACCCAATTTATTAAAAGTCTCCAATAGTTCTGGATCCACTTCATCTAAACTTTTGTATTTATCTTTACTCTTTGGTGCTGAATAGTAAGAAATCGCTTGAAAATCGGGTTTTTCATATTGAACATTGGCCCATTCCGGCTCTTTCATCTCTTTCCAAATACGGAAAGCTTCTAACCTCCAATTTGTCATCCATTCTGGCTCTTCCTTTTTCGCAGAAATCGCTCTGATGATGTCTTCATTCAATCCAATCGGAAATGTTTCAGATTCTATATCTGTGTAGAATCCATACTCATATTCCTTACCTTCTAATTCTTTTTTTAAATCTTCTTCTGTATACTTGCTCATATATTGGTACTTAAAAGCAATTATTACCTGCTTCTACATTAGACTTTACTTGGTTAAAAGGGAAGAACGGAATCTCCCCTTTTTGTTCTATAAAGAAAAACTTTCTCCACATCCGCAAGTTCTACTTGCGTTCGGGTTATTAAAATAGAAACCTTTTCCGTTTAGTCCTCCTGAATACTCAAGAGTTGTTCCTACTAAATACAAAAAGCTTTTTTTATCAACAGCAATCTTTACCCCGTTATCTTCGAAAACTTTATCATCTTCGCTAATGCCGTGGTCAAATTTCAATTGGTACGATAAGCCGGAACATCCTCCGCTTTCTACCCCTACGCGAACGTAATCTTTTGTAGAATCAAAACCTTCATCCTCCATCAAAAGAGCTACGCGTTTACTTGCTATATCTGAAACTTTTATCATACGTTTTACTTAAAATAGATTAATTCTATACCGATTGACAAAGGTATTATAAAAAAATGGTTTCTGACACTAACTAACATATTTATAACGATTAGAAGTTTTAATACTAAAATCGATAAAATCTATTGTTTTAACCCATTTTTAATTACTTATTACGCAGTAGATTAGCTAATTTACTACCGAATCTAAATCGCTTTACGAACCGAAATAAATTCTTTTTTCATTTAAAAAGCTTTCGTTACAAATTTCGCATCTATTTTTTACTTTACAAGACACAAATAAAAGAAAGGATTGAACAAATCCAAGAACTGTGTTTTTTGTTGCTATTTCCCTCGCAATTTTAGCTTACTTGCTCTAAATCAGAATTCTGTTTTTCTTCTTTAGCTGTCGGGTTTGCTTTATTCGATTTCTTCACCAATCCTTTTTCCCTTATTTTTACTCGTTTTCGCAGGGAAAAACGCCAGAGATGTTCCTTGTGCTTTGCAAGAATTTTCTTATTTTGCATCAAACACGTAGAAAAGGAAAAATACATGAAGTTATACAGCTTAGAAAGTGGCAATTTTAAACTAGATGGAGGAGCTATGTTTGGCGTAGTACCCAAAGTACTTTGGAACAAAACTAACCCCGCAGATGCCAACAATCAAATTGATTTAGGCGCTCGTTTATTACTTATTGAAGAAGGATCTCGTCTTATTTTAATTGACACGGGAATGGGAAACAAACAACCCGATAAGTTTTTCGGTTTTTACTCTCTTTGGGGAGATCACACCTTAGAAAAATCACTGGCAAAACACGGCTTTCATCCGGATGATATTACGGATGTATTCTTGACACACCTCCATTTTGATCACGTGGGTGGAGCAGTAAATTGGAATGCCAACCGCACGGGCTATGTCAATGCCTTTAAAAATGCGCGTTATTGGTCAAACGAAGAGCACTGGAATTGGGCCATCCATCCCAATGCACGAGAAAAAGCGTCCTTTTTACCCGAAAACATACTGCCCCTTCAAGAAAGTGGCGCCCTCCATTTTATTAATCGCGGAACAACGGATTTTCTACAAAACACAGAATTGGGGTTCTCAATCTTCTTTGCTGATGGGCATACGGATAAACAGATGATTCCTATTTTAGACTATCAGGGACGCAAATTGGCCTATGTTGCCGATTTACTTCCTACAGCCGGCCATGTTCCCTTGCCTTATGTTATGGGATACGATACTAGACCCTTGTTAACACTTAGTGAAAAGGAAAAATTTTTAAAGCAAGCCGCAGATGAAAATTGGCTTTTATTCCTAGAACATGATGCTCATAACGAAATAATTACAGTACAACATACCGAAAAAGGAGTGCGATTGAATGAAATTCTACGTACATCTGATATCTTAATTTAATGTTAAGCTATACGTTTTCAATCAATTAAATACTATTTTTATCGGTCTTAAACGAAATTAAAAAACACAAAACAATGCGTTTGATTAAACCAATTTATCTTTCAGCGGCCTTAGCTCTTGCTTTAGCAAGCTGTGGAGGCTCAAAAGCTATCATTCAAAAACCAATTTCAAATGTAGATCAACTACCTACAAGAACTAGTGCACTACCAGAAGATCAACTAAAAAGATGGAGTCATTTAGACATCTTACGTGATACAGTACCTGGAATGTCAGTAGATCGCGCTTATGAAGAACTTTTAAAAGGAAAACCACTTCCTAAGAAAGTCGTTGTTGGTGTAATTGACTCTGGAATAGAAATTGATCACGATGATTTGAAAGATCAAGTTTGGACCAATCCAAACGAAATCGCGGGAAATAATATTGACGACGATAACAACGGATACATCGACGACATACACGGATGGAACTTCTTAGGAAAATCTGTCCATGAAAACGTCGAAATGGTACGTGTTGTTCGCCGTGGAGACGATGGATCTGATCAATACCAAAGAGCGGTAAAAGAACTAGCCAAAGAAATTCAAGAAGCGAAAGAAATCCAAGTTAGAGCGGATATGTTAATGCGCGCAAACGAGCGATTAGCAGCATTCTTAGGCAAGAAAGATTATACTATTGAAGATTTAAATGCAATTGGAGCAGATGCGTCAGAAGAAATTATACACTCTAAAAAAGTAATTTCAAACATCTTAAACAATGGCCGTGAGCTTTCTTGGTTAGAAACGTATAAAAACTACGGAGACAGCAAATTAAACTACCATTTAAACATTGATTTTAACGGACGTGAACTAGTAGGTGATGATCATAGTAATATTGACGATCGCGTATATGGAGACAACGATGTAATTGGTCCAGATCGCGATGAAGCAAAACACGGAACACATGTTTCTGGAATCATTGCGCAAACAAGACACAATAATCTAGGTGGAGACGGTGTAGCTTCAGAGGTTGCAGAAATCATGGCTTTACGTGCTGTTCCAGATGGAGATGAGTACGATAAAGACATTGCTTTAGCTATTCGCTATGCAGCAGATAATGGAGCGAAAGTAATCAATGGAAGTTTTGGAAAATACTTTGAAGAAAATAGCCAATGGGTACGCGATGCGATTCAATATGCAGAATCAAAAGACGTGCTAATTGTGGTTGCAGCAGGAAATGATGCGATGGATTTAAACATTGAAGGTGGCGTAGAGCGCTACCCGAATGACAACGTAAAAATGGGACCTGAAGTAGCTAATAATTTCTTAGTTGTTGGAGCATTAAATCCTAAATTTGGAGAAAACATGGTAGCAACTTTCTCAAACTACGGGCACTATGATGTGGATGTTTTTGCTCCTGGAGTAAAAATTTACGCGACAACTCCGCACAATACTTATGAATACTTACAAGGAACGTCAATGGCATCGCCAAACGTGGCTGGAGTTGCTGCTTTAGTAAGAGCTTACTATCCTCAATTTACAGCAGCTGAAGTGAAAAAAATCATCATGGATTCTGGTGTAGCAGTAAATATTGACGTTATCGTTGGAGAAAAAAGAGAGGTAAGAAATTTCAATTCCATTTCAACTTCTGGAAAATTTGTCAATGCATATAATGCCTTATTACTAGCTGAAAAATTAGCTAAGTCAAAAAAATAATCTTTTCTATTTTTAAAGAAAATAATTCCATACTCCACAACTTAGCTGTTCTTTGTTGTGGAGTTTTAATTTAAACAGAGCCATGAAAAATTTAGTTGTAATACTCTTCTTTTGTTTGCCTTTTTTAGCACAGGTAAACGCACAAAACAACCCTAATCCAGGGTATTGGCAACAGCATGCTGATTACAGCATGGAGGTGAAAATGGACGTGAAGAAATTCACTTATACTGGGACGCAATCAGTCGCTTATACCAATCATTCTCCAGATACGTTGCGCAAAGTTTTTTATCACTTGTACTTTAATGCTTTTCAGCCGAATAGCGATATGGATGCTTTGTTAATGAGCATTCCAGACCCCGATCCGCGCATGGTAGATACCAAAGAGGTTCGCGGTAGAAAAATCACAGAGAGCAAAATCAATAAACTGAAAGAGAATGAAATTGGCTTTGTCAAAGTAAAAAAACTAGCACAAGATGGTACAGCAGTTGAAAGTAAAGTGGTAGGGACCATCCTAGAAGTAACCTTAAACACACCATTAGCGCCACATCAAACTACTATTTTAGATTTAACTTTTGATGGACAAGTGCCTCAAATGGTTCGTCGTGCAGGACGCAACAGCAAAGAAGGAGTAGCCTTATCTATGGCACAATGGTTCCCTAAACTAGCGGAATACGATTTTGAAGGTTGGCATACAGAACAGTACTTGGGTCGTGAATTTCACAGCGTATGGAGTAATTACGACGTAAAAATCACCCTTGATAAAGACTATACCGTTGGTGGAACAGGTATTTTGCAAAACAACAATGAAATTGGACATGGATACGAAGATAAAGGGGTAACGGTACCAAATACCAAAGGAAAAACACTTACTTGGCATTTCAAAGCAGAAAATGTATTAGACTTTACTTGGGCTGCTGACCCCAATTACCTCCACGACATTTACGAAGGACCAAATGGTGTTAAATTGCATTTTTTATACAAAAACAACCCCAATATTATTGAGAATTGGAAGCAATTACAACCTGTTACTGCTCAGTTAATGGATTTTTTCAATAAGAATGTCGGGGAATATCCTTATACACAATATTCTGTGATTCAAGGAGGCGACGGCGGAATGGAGTATTCGATGTGTACCTTGATTACAGGAGAGCGAAATTTTCCGAGTTTAGTAGGCGTTACTGCTCATGAACTTGCCCACAGTTGGTTCCAACATACCTTAGCAACAAATGAAACCAAACACGAATGGATGGATGAAGGATTTACAACCTTCATTTCGGATTTAGCGATGTTACAAATTCTACCGAAAGAAAATTTAGAAGACGAGAATCCATTCGCTTCGACCTACAAAAGCTACTACAACATGATTGCGCGTAATATTCAAGAACCATTAACAACGCATTCAGACCATTATTTAACCAATAGAGCGTATTCGATATCAGCTTATAGTCGTGGTTCAATTTTCTTAACACAATTGGCCTATATTATCGGATGGGATAATATGATGAAAACCCTACAAGAATTCTATAGCCAATATAAGTTTACACATCCGACGCCAAACGATTTTAAACGCACGGCAGAACGCATTACAGGAGCCAATCTAGATTGGTATATGACAGATTGGACCATGACTACTAATACCGTAGATTATGCCGTACTGTTTGTGGAAGAAATTCAAAAAAATCAATCCTTAGTGACCTTAAAACGTATAGGACGTGCAGGTATGCCCTTGGATATTTTGGTTACCTATCAAGATGGTTCAATGGAGACTTTTTATGTGCCTTATACCTCTATGCATTGGAACAAACCGAATCAGTATATAGAATACGAGCGCACCATTTTAGAAGGTTGGGGCTGGGCGCAACCTGAATATAAATTCATCATCAATAAACCGAAAAGTGAAATTAAAACCATTTTAATCGATCCAAGTCAGTTTATGGCCGATGTTAACCAAGAAAATAACGTGTACCATAACTAAGCAGGTCACAAGTAATAAAATAAAAGTCCTAGAAATATTCTAGGACTTTTATTTTATACATATCGTTTTCCTTTTCTACCTTTGTACCACCTATGACAAAACAAGACGAAACCTATCCAAGAGAAGAGAAACTGAAAGCAAAAAGGCTTATAGATGAATTATTTATAACAGGTAAATCCGTTAGTAAATACCCGCTTCGCTTGGTGTATATCGAAGTAAAAGACGAACAAGCTCCTCCATTACAGACAGGGGTATCTGTGTCTAAACGCCACTTTAAAAAGGCCGTAGATCGCAATTATTACAAGCGTTTACTTCGAGAAACCTACCGTAAAAACAAACATCTACTTGTCAATCATATTGATCAAAAATTTGCAATGATGCTTTTTTATCAAACCAAAGATCGATTGAGCTACCAAGAAGTAGAGCACAAAATGATTGCCTTGTTTGAAAAATTTATCAAACAACAGCAAATATTGAGCACAGAAAAGGATAATGAAGCGATTTAAACCTCGTTTTCAATACGATTACCAGCAAGACAGGCTAATAGAGGTTTATTTATTTTAAAAGGCTTAAAATGTCTTAATTTACCTAGCACAATAAAAAAGCCGAGACTTATCTCGGCTTTTTTATTGTGCTATTTCTAATGTTTGCATAATGGCTTCTAATTCAAGCATTACATTGCGCTTGCTCATAGAAGGATTATATGTAAATCCTTCTAGAATTAAATAATACCCCTCTTTTTTGACGATATACGACATATAAGGTCCTCCCATAAAACTATTTTCCATATCCCAAGTTCCTTTGACTTCTGTGACTTCCTGTTCTTTAAGAAAAATAGTTCTATAAAATGGCTCAAAATCAACGCTCATATTCATAAAAGTGTCTGGTTCCGCCGAGTGAATGTATTTTCCCACGACCGAATCCCGCAAATAATCCATATCTAAGACAAACTCCCGTTGGGTTTTAAATGGTTTTACACGATCAAAAGGCAAACTATACACTAAAATATTGCTATTTCCTGAAGCAATTTCTTTCTTATACCAAACAAAATTATCATCGACTAACACGCGTTTATAAGCTGTAGGTAAGTCTAAATCGATTTTGTATTTATCACGTAAATAAAACGTTTTATAACGTGGTCCTTCTTTGATTCGCGTTTGGATATTCTCAATCTCTTGCTTGTGAAAGCGTTGAATTATAGTCTCCTTGTTTTTCAAAAAAGTAGCAATAATACTCTCAGTATCAGTTCCTTCAATCAGGAAATAATGTTGCGGTTGAGCATAGTAATCTACTAGTAACTCAAAATTATTTCTATTTTTATTTGTAGATACATAGACAATATTCTTGTTGTTTTTTTGCGTATTGGCAAAAATACTCGGTGATTGTTGACTCAAATCAAACATGGGTTCGACAGGTGTAATACCATCTATTCCAGCAGCCAAATAATTTCGAATTGTATCCCCTACTTCACTTAGCCACAAATCGTCATCCATTACCAAAAGAACATGATTAATTGCACCTTGAGAAGGAATGCGTGCCTCATCCTTTTGCATGGGGTTCTTACAACTCATGCAAAATAAGAAACAAATGATATAGCATACGAGATATCTCAATGTCTGTTCTAATTAATTCTCAATTTCATTCCTGGTTGTAAGGTCACATTTTCTCCCATATTATTCAACGCTCTTAGTTTTGAAATGGTTACTCCAGGTATATTTTTACTGATGGAATATAGTGAATCACCTTTTTTTACCACATAATACCCACTGGCAGAAGCTTGTGCAACAGTAGATTTTCCGACCACCAATTTCTTACCTGGATAAATTACATTGGTTTTCATGTTGTTTAATCGTTTTAATTCGACAATCGATAAACCGTATTTTTTTGCAATAACCCCTACACTTTCCCCTTTTCGGATTGTGTGATATTTATTTCGGACACCCGAAGTTTGAGCAATTGCAATATCGTAATTTGGTTTTTCTTTGCGATCTTCTTCAAAGTCAACATAGGCATAAATTTTTTCTTCATTTGAAACCAACATACCAGCTTTATCTAAAGGCAAACGCAAAAAGTGCAATTCACTTGACGAATAAGGCACCACTTTCAATTTGTATGTAGGATTCAGAAACTCCAATTCCTCTTGACTAACGTCTAATAACTTAGCTATTTGGTCAAAGCTCATCATGCGTTTTACAGCCACTGTATCCGTTTGAACCAATTTCATTGGAATATTCGTATCGGCTTTAATTCCATGCTCTTTCGCATATTCAAAAATATACATGGTTGCATAAAAAGCAGGGAGATAATTTTGGGTTTCACGTGGTAAATTCGGGCGAATATTCCAGTAATTTGTCAATCCATTCGAACGGCGAATCGCTTTAGAAACATTTCCTGGTCCAGCATTATAGGAAGCTAAAACCAAATCCCAATCACCAAAAATTTTATATAAATCACCTAAAAATTTAGCAGCTGCCTCAGAAGATTTCAACGGATCAATACGGTCATCTTTAAAAGAAGAAACTTCTAAATTATATTGTTTTCCAGTTGCATACATGAATTGCCATAATCCAGTAGCTCCCATATGTGACACCGCTTTTGGGTTTAAAGCAGATTCTACAATAGCCAAATACTTTACTTCCAGCGGAATATTGTTTTTTGCCAATTGCTCTTCAAACATTGGAAAATAATACTCTGACAACCCTAGCAAACGTTCAAATGATTTTTTTCTCTTTTTCAAAAACGATTTGATTAAACGTTCTAATGATTCGTTATACTCGACATTAAATGGGGTTTTTTCGTTCAACAAAGCCAAACGTTCTTTCAAAACGGCCGTTGTCAATCCGTCCCATTCACCATCTTCATTGCTAAAGAATTCATCGCTTGTCAAGTCTTCGCTCATCTCTTCAAATAAGTCTTGATTGATCAATTCATCTAGCCAAAGCTTCTCGATGCGTTCGCTAGTAGAATGATTGACAAAACTTGCTTTAATCGAATCCAAATATACCTGTGGATCTAATTCTTTGTTTATTACTTCAATTCCTTCTGTCTGTTCTTGTGCACTTAACGTAAAAGATAATAGGCTAAAGAGGGATAACGCTACTCCTTTGTAATTCATAATTGTATAGTTTGAAATAGGGTATAGCCACCTCCCGTAGCTATACCCTAAGATATTATTCTTGTATTGCTTTGATACCAGGCAATAGTTGACCTTCTAACATTTCTAACATGGCACCACCACCTGTAGAGACATAACTCATTTTAGGCGCTAACCCAAATTGTTTCACTGCGGCTACAGAATCACCTCCACCAACTAATGAGAAGGCTCCATTTTTCGTTGCTTCTGCAATGAAATTTCCTAATTCAATGGTTCCCTTGGCAAATTTATCCATCTCAAATACCCCTAATGGTCCATTCCACAGGATAATTTTGGAATCCAAGATTACTTTTTTCAAGCTTGCTAAGGTTTCAGGACCTACATCGAGTCCTTGCCATCCTGCTGGAATTGCTTTTACATCAACAATTTGTGTATTTGCATCGGCAGCAAATGCATCCGCTGCTACTACATCAATTGGCAAATGAATTTGCACATTTTTCTCTTTGGCTTGCTGCATAATGCGCAAAGCCAATTCTAATTTATCTTCTTCACAAATGGAATTTCCGATACTTCCACCTAAAGCTTTTACGAACGTAAACGCCATTCCTCCACCGATAATCAGGTGATCCACTTTATCCAAGATATTTTCGATAATTGTAATTTTAGACGATACTTTTGATCCACCTAAAATAGCAGTTACTGGTTTTTCAGTGCTATTCAATACTTTATCAATACTCTCGATTTCTTTAGCTAGTAAATACCCAAAACATTTGTCGTTAGGAAAAAATTGAGCCACAATTGTCGTTGAAGCATGAGCACGGTGAGCCGTACCAAAAGCGTCGTTAATGTAAAAATCTGCAAAAGAAGCTAAAGCCGCTGCGAAAGATTCCGTTCCCTTCTCTTCCTCTGGGTAAAAACGCAAGTTTTCCAATAAGATGATATCTCCTGGCTGGCTTTTGTCTACGGCTTGTTTTACTGATTCACCAATACAATCTTCAACAAATGTAATGTTCTTCCCTAAAACTTCTTGTGTTTTAGCAACGATATGACGCAGCGAATACGCTTGGTTCTTCTCTCCTTTTGGACGTCCTAAGTGCGAAACTAAAATCGCTACTCCCCCATCTTTGATTACCTTTTCGATGGTGGGTTTTGCAGCTTCAATACGGTTCGTATCCGTCACCTCAAAGGCCTCATTTAAAGGTACATTAAAATCAACGCGAATTAAGACTTTTTTGTTATTAAAATTCACATTATCAATTGTTTTCATAGTTGTATTGTTCTAAAATAAATTCTGATTAACGCAAATATAAATCTTTTTAAAATCCAATGCCGTTTATTTTTGAATATTCTATCCACTTCTATTCTTTTTTGCGTATATTCCAACAGTTTTACACTCTTTTGTTACAGGAAGAATCCAAGTATACCTCTTCTTTTAACAACCAATCAGAAAATCATTTATCTGTTATAAAAAACAAATGTGTTTTCTTTTTAAGACCACAACATACCCAAAAGAAATCGTTTATATTTGCACCATGTTATTTTCAGAAATCGTTGGTCAGAACCACATCAAGAATCACTTAATTCAAAGTGCCACATCAGGTAGAATCCCTCATGCTCAATTGTTTATTGGTCAAGAGGGTACAGGAACATTGCCTATGGCTATTGCCTATGCACAGTATTTGCTATGTAAAAATACAGGCAATGAAAACACGGGTGGAAACGAGAGTTGTAACATCAAATTCAATGGATTAATGCATCCTGATTTGCACTTTGTCTATCCTGTAGCAACCACGAGTGAAGTGAGTAAACACCCAACGAGCGATAAATTTGCAGAGCAATGGCGAACGTTTCTAAAAGCCAATCCTTACGGCAGTTTGATGGATTGGTACAACCATATCGACATTCAAAATAAGCAAGGCCAAATTGGCGTGGATGAAGCAGGTGAAATACTGAAAAAACTAGCATTAAAATCCTATGAAGGAGGCTATAAAATCATGATTATTTGGATGGCTGATAAGCTCAATACAGAAGCTTCCAATAAAATTTTAAAGATTTTAGAAGAACCACCTGCCAAGACAATCTTTCTTTTAATTGCAGAAAATGAGCAGTCCATCTTACAGACGATTTTATCGCGTTGTCAATTGTTGCGTTTTAATGCGTTGAACAGTGTGGAAATAGAACAGGCTCTTATTGCTAATCAAAGTTGTGAAAAACAACAAGCTGCTTTGCTTGCTCGTCAAGCTCAGGGCAATTACAACAAAGCCTTGCAATTGGTTTCTAACGCAGCTGACTCTGCTGATTTTGAACAAAAATTTGTCACTTGGGTACGCGCTGCCTTTCGAGCAAAAGGCAATGCAACTGTGATTAAAGATTTAATTGAATGGAGCGAGGATTTAGCAACCCTAGGACGCGAACAACAAAAACAATTTCTAGAATTTTGTATTGAGCTGTTTCGTCAAGCACTTTTGTGTAATTATCAGTCACCTAATTTAGTTTACTACCAAACGTCCGTCGACAAATTTAAGTTAGAAAACTTTGCTCCTTTTGTCAATGGAGCTAATATTGATGAAATTTTTGAAGAATTATCTCAAGCCATTTACCACATTGAGCGCAACGGCAATAGCAAAATGATATTTACGGATTTATCTATCAAATTAACGCGCTTAATTCACAAAAAATAGCGAAACTAATCTGTTTTGCTATCTGGTAATGTTCGTTGATATAACTTCAATTCCTCCCAAGTAAATTCGTTGTTAGACGCATTTTTAATATCCGTTAAGGATTTACCTTCATTGGCCGTAAAAAGTTCTTCTAATCGCTTAATTTTACTTTCTTCTAGCACTTCGTTTAGTTGAATTTTACCATCGGCAATCAATTTGGCTAAATGCGAAAAAATAGTGGTTGGCGTTAACTTTCGCTCTTGTGCAATCGCTTCTACGCGCAGACCTTCTTTCCACAGCTCGTAGGTTATAACAAATGTACTCTTCTTTTTCTCCTTTTTTTGCTTGTCTTTCGCCTTTAAATCTTCAATTAAATCATAGTCATCCTCCAAATCTAAGCGACTTGTACGCAATAAGGTAGCAATATGGGTGAGGTGATTAATTCGGTACTCACCTACTTCTAAACTTCTTAAATTTTCCTTAGTTAAGCGCTTTTTTTCAATGACTAAATCGACCATTTGTTTGGCTTTTTTCAAATCGAGAACGGCTTTAATTGTCTGATTTTCCAAGGCTTCTAATTCCGTAAAAAAGGTTTTCATTTGCCGTTTTCCCCTTACCTGAGCCATAGTAAATAACAATTCAAAGACCACGTGATCCAACGTCGGAAAAAAGTAAGCATAAGCTTTGTCTACCCGTTCTTTGACAAACTGTAGATCCACTGTGGGTTGTAGGAAAAGGCGATTTAACTGCACAATAAATTTATTAGCTAAAACCACTAATTCTTCTAGCGTTTGCACAATTTTTACCGTCCAACTCTTAAATTCATTCTTCTTGCTTCGTTCTGCTTCATCCGCAAACGAATATAGGTGATTGCGCCAATTTTGCGTCAGTACTTTCCACGAAAAAGCTTCAGTCAAACGCTCTTCTAAGAAAAGCAGCGTTTGTCTGTGTATTTCCTCTTCCAAGGTTTCTTGATCGGCCCTATTTTTGGCATACTGCATCACGTCGTAGTCGTTCCTTAACCCATTCATTTGAATCGGCGATAAAAGAACCAATCCCTGCAGCGATTTCAATCGAGACAAGGCAACATAAGCCTGTCCTGGTAAAAAGACCTTAGAAACGTCTAAAATCGCTTTTTCGAAGGTTAATCCCTGGCTTTTGTGCACTGTTATCGCCCACGCTAATTTTAAGGGATAATGAGTAAAAGTTCCCAAGAGTTCTTCTTCAATTTCCTTGGTATTAGGGTTGACTTTATAGCGAATATTCTGCCATTCATAACGTTCTACTTCGATTACTTCATTTTCTTCTGGAAACTTGACATAAATCTCATTGGGACTCACTTTTTGAACAATTCCCATCTTGCCGTTGTAATACTTCTTCTCAAACGATAAATCGTTTTTGACAAAAATGACCTGTGCCCCTACTTTCAACTGCAACTGATTTTCCAGGGGATAAATATTCGAAGGAAAATCACCTACAACTTCCGCTTGAAAAGCGTATGATTTAGCTTCTAAAGCCGCTAAAGAATCAGAATTAATAGTATCCGCCTTGGCATTGTGTGTAGTTAGGGTAATATAGCCTGTATTTTTTTGTTGATCAAAAGTCGGGTTAACGTATTGATTAAGTAGCTGTAAATTAGCTGGTGTAATGGTATTATTTCTCAGATTATTTAAAATCTGAATAAAAGCGTCATCCGATTGACGATATACTTTATCTAATTCAATGTACAACGGTGGATTGGATTGAATCACATTAGAGTGAAAAAAATAAGCCCCTTCATAATAGCGACGCAAAACCTCCCATTCTTCATTTTTTACAACCGGAGGTAACTGTAGCAAATCACCAATAAACAAAAGCTGTACTCCGCCAAAAGGCTTGTTATTTCGTCGAATCGTTTGCAACATAAAATCCATAGCATCAAGAACATCTGCACGTAACATACTCACTTCATCGACAATCAACAATTCCAGATTAAGGAAAAGCGTTCGACGCATCGTACTCATTCGAAAATGCTTGCGAATCGACACGCGATTTTCAAACTTAACATATTCACTAAAAATAGGAGGATTTACCGCATCGGGAATAAAGGCTGCTAGGGGAAAATGGAAAAATGAGTGAATCGTCACCCCTCCCGCATTTAAAGCAGCAATGCCAGTGGGCGCAACAATAACGGTATTTTTATGTGTACTATTGACGATTTCTTTCAACAACGTTGTTTTACCTGTCCCAGCCTTTCCTGTTAAAAAAATAGATTGCTGGGTTTCGTTGATAAACTGTAAAACATACGTGGCTTCTCTAGAAAAATTTTCCATTTTTTGAGGTAAGATAAAACTAAAATTGGTTTAAAAATAAAAATAGTCCCAAGAATACTTAGGACTATTTGATTAATATATGCAATTAGTAATTCTTATTTTTCTTCTTTAACTGCTGGGGCTGCTTCTTTTTTATCATCTACCGTTGTAGCTGCAGCAGAGCCTTGGTATTTTGCATTTAATTCTTTGATAATCTCTTCTGTGATGTTATACTCGTCTTTACCATAAATTACAGTCGAAGCTTCTTCCGTATTAAACACATAGTCTAACTTCTTTTTCTTCGCATAATCAGCGATGTGAGACTTCACTTTCTTAACGATTGAATCCATCTCTTTTGTACTTTCCGCTTGTAATTCTTGGAAGATTGTTTGTTGCTTTACTTGTAACTGTTGCTCTCTACGTTGTAATTCTCCTCCTTTTTGCTGTGCCCATGCTTGCCCTTTTTGAGCAGCATTGGATTGAAAGTTTTGAACCTCGCGTTGAAATTGCGCAATTTCTCCTTCGAAAGCTTTTCCTTTCTCTTCAGATTTTATTTTGTATTTTGATTCAATATCTTTTACTTCTTGATATTCTGTCATTAATTTAGAAGAATCAATATACGCAGTTTTAAATTCTGTTGTAGCAGCAGTGTTTGTATTGTTGTTACAAGAAAATAACAATCCCGCTAATCCTAATACGAAAATACCTTTTTTCATTTTTTATTTTTTTAAAAACATGTAAAATTAAAAAAACTTTTAATGTTTACTACTTTATTTCCATTTATATCTATTCATAAATAATATTTATATAAAAAATATTATCTATAAATTTAATCTATTAAAAGCTCCTTTCATAGCTCACTCCTGCTTTATTATCTTTATTTTGCAATAGTTAGATATAAATGAGTCATAAAAAAGAGCTTAAATCGCTTTAAAATGATTTTAATTACTCTTTTTGGTGTGACTTAGCGTCAAAATAGATTAAGAAACCTTTTTGGACAGACAATAGATAATGGAAGAGTATTCCATTGTACTTCTCGCTTCAATATTTGATCGCAAGCCAACGAAGAAAGCTTTAATCCAATTTTTCTTTCCCGTTTTGTATTCCTCCGACAAAAGAGAAACATAAAAGCTATCAAATAGCATGGGCTGTAATTCATCCACTTTAAATTGAAAGGCAGAAAAAATTGCAGTAATAGACTTTTGAGAAAAATGCCACAGATGACGAGGAGCATCAAACGCTGCCCAATGGGATTTGTAATAGGTAGCATCATAGGATTTGAAATTGGGTACAGCAATAACCAACTTACCTTCTGGTTTCAACAACCGATTCAATTCAATAATCTGTTCTTCTAAATTTGGAATATGTTCTAACACATGCCAAAGTGTAATTACATCAAATGAATGATTGGGAAGCTCCCTTAGATTTGTTACAACAGAAATACCTTTATTAAAAGCTAAAGTACTTGCTTTATCATTTGGTTCAAATCCTGTTGTTGTCCAACCACGTTTTTTTGCTTCTACTAAAAAATCTCCCGTACCACAGCCAATATCCAAAAGCGCTCCTACGGTATGATGTTGTTTAAACAACAAATCCACTTTTTTGCGCAAAGCAATTTTCTTTACCTCTTGATACAAACGCTCAAAAAGATTTCGTTTTCCATCGGTATGTGAAATATAATTTTCACTTTGATAATAACGTCCCAAATCTTCTTTAGCAGGCATGGGATCCGTCAACAACAAATCGTACGTTCGATTATAATACAAGGAGAATTTTTCTTGAGAAACCGTATAATCTTTTACCTCTAAAAATTTTTCGTCTTTGCTAAAATCTAAATGTTGCATTGTTGTTTCAGTTGTTAGTTTTTTATTCTTTCTAGTTGTAAAGAAAATTATCCCATTCCTCAAATGTAAAATTAATTCAACGAAAAGTAGACTCTTTTCTGAAATTTATCTATCGTCTATTTTTGTGATTCCTCTTTCTTATTTTTATTCTCTTTCAATTCTATTTTTTTTAAAAAAAAACTAGTTCTCCTATCTCTTACTTATTTTTTCTATCGATTTTTCTCAAGTAAAAATAATCTTTATTTTTTTACTTTTTCACTTCCTTTTTAGAACAAAAAAAGAAGTGTTTTTCAACCTCAAATTTTACTTTTTAAAATTTTCTTCTCTTTCCTTTTAGTAAAATATGTATTTTATTTTTTGCTTTTTCTTCAAATTTTTAATCAAAAAAGATTTCTATTTTTTGATTAAAAATTCTCTTTTCTGTAGAGCTATTTTTTTTACTACAATAAAAAAAAATCACTTTCATTTTTAATTTTCGTTTAACTATTGAACCGAAAAAGGAGCAGTTTTTACACGTAATTTTTTCTGCTTAATTTTTTGACTTTTTACATGAAATTTGAACAGAAAAAAGCAATCGATTTAGAACGTAATTTTGTTTTTTGTAGCACATTTTTTTTCTAAGCTAACAAATAAAAAAACTTAGTTTCTAATTTTAATTTCCTTCTTCCCGCTTCTATTTTAAACTGAAAAAGAGCAGCGTTTTTTAGACTTCATTTTCCTTATTCACGCATCATCCATTACACATTACCCATTACCAACCTAATCTATTACTTTAACTCACACTCTAATTGATTGTAAAGACGCTGATTACTTCAATCCCACTAAACAAAAAAATAAGGATTGTTCCACGTGGAACAATCCTTATCTAATTCTTTACTTTCCTTCTATCTCCCCATATGGATCAATAGAATCGATATATCTGTGGGTGTTACACCGCTGATGCGAGAGGCCTGAGAGATTGTAACGGGACGGATCTTTTTGAACTTCTCGCGGGACTCAAATGACAGAGAAACGATCTTATCATAATCAAAATTCTCTGGTATTTTTACGTCCTCTAAACGATTTAATTTATCTGCATTATTCTTTTCCTTTTCAATATATCCAGAATATTTCACTTGGATTTCTGCTTGCTCAATTACCTCTTGATCAATGCCGGAACTAGCAATATACTCCTCTACTTTTTTGAATTTCAAAATGTCATCCAACTCAATTTGTGGTCGAGAAAACACCTTAAACATCTTATCTGGTTGACTCATTAAAGAGGATCCTTTAGCTTCTAAAATCGGATTTGCTTCCTCCGTTTTAACGCTTGTCTCTTTAAAAAATTCAACGAATTTTTCTGATTCATCTCGCTTATATTCCATTCTTTTCATGCGTTCTTCTGATGCTAATCCTATTGAATAAGACATTGGAGTTAGACGAAAATCAGCATTATCCTGACGCAATAAAGTGCGATATTCAGCTCGAGAAGTAAACATGCGATAGGGTTCTTCTGTACCCTTAGTAATCAAATCATCAATCAAAACTCCGATATAAGCTTCGTCTCTTCGCAATATTAAAGGTTCCTTTTCCTGCACTTTTAAGTGCGCATTTATACCAGCCATTAGTCCTTGAGAAGCTGCTTCTTCATACCCTGTTGTACCATTAATTTGACCCGCAAAATACAACCCATCAACTAACTTTGTTTCTAAGGTATGCTTCAATTGCGTAGGCGGAAAATAGTCATATTCGATAGCATATCCAGGTCGAAAGATCTTCGCATTTTCAAAACCAGCAACTGCACGCAAGGCTTTAAATTGGATATCTTCAGGTAGCGATGTAGAAAATCCATTCACGTAAATTTCGCATGTATTCCACCCTTCCGGCTCTACAAAAATTTGATGTCTTTCTTTATCTGCAAAGCGATTAATCTTATCTTCTATTGAGGGACAATAGCGTGGACCTAAACTTTTAATACGTCCTGTGAACATCGGAGAGCGATCAAATCCTTCGCGCAATAGATCGTGAACCTCTGCTGATGTGTAAGTCATATAACAGTCACGTTGCTGTTTCAAAGGCGAAGTAACATCTAGATAAGAGAACTTCGCAGGATTTACATCCCCTCCTTGTACTTCCATTTTAGTGTAATCCAACGAACGACCATCTACACGTGGTGGCGTTCCAGTCTTCATTCGACCCGCTGTAAAACCTAAATTGACTAAGTCTTCCGTAATACCAAATGCAGCACCCTCTCCTGCTCTACCACCTCCAAATTGTTTTTCACCAATATGAATTAAACCATTTAAGAAAGTACCATTCGTTAAAATAACGGTTTTTGCTTTGATGGTTAAGCCCAAACTCGTCACGACTCCTTCTATTTTATGCTTGTTTACCAACAAGGATTTGACCATATCTTGGTAAAAATCCAAATTGGGTGTACCCTCTAACATCAACCGCCAAGTTTCAGAAAAACGCATACGATCTGATTGTACACGCGGTGACCACATGGCAGGACCTTTGGATTTATTCAACATTTTAAACTGAATCGCTGTTTGATCGGAAACTATTCCTGAATACCCACCCAGGGCATCGATTTCGCGAACAATTTGTCCCTTAGCAATTCCTCCCATAGCTGGATTACAGGACATCTGTGCGATATTTTGCAGGCTCATGGTAATCAAAAGAGTTTTGGATCCCATATTAGCTGCTGCTGCTGCTGCTTCGGACCCTGCGTGCCCACCACCAACAACGATTACATCATATCTATCTTGAAAAATACTCATTTTTAAAAAAATCTAATCGATTATTGTTCCACGTGGAACATTTTTATCTTTTCATCTTCTTTTTGACGCATTAAAGTCTCCTCTGCCTCACTCTTGTCCTTATAGCCACAATAATGTAGAACCCCATGCGCCATAACACGCAATAATTCTACATCAAAGGCTACACCAAAATCTGCTGCATTCTCCTTTACGCGCTCAACACTTATAAAAATATCCCCACTAACTACTTGATTTTCAGTATAATCGAAACTAATTATATCTGTAAGTGTATCGTGATCCAAATACTTTACATTGATTTCATGTAAGTATTCATCCGTGCAAAAAATATAGTTGATTTCCCCCGTAGTAAAACCTTCTGAAGCTAAAATGGAATCAATCCAGCTTTCATATTGATCTTCTTGTTGGAGCGAAAAATCTAATTCGTAATTAAAAGTTATCATATAAAATTCAAAATATCAGGCAAAGGTACGAGGAAAATTAAAACAGCAATACACTGAAATCTAAAAACATTGCCAAATACAACAGCTGGTCGACTCAAAAAAACCTCCTCACTTCTACACGCATTTAAGCAACCCGAAGAAAATATAAGATGAACAGGAGGACAATCGTTCAATGATCCCTAAAAAAAGAGCTAAATCAGGTTAAATTCAAAAAACAACGCCTTGTGTTTAGCGTAAACGGGAAAAATAAAAATACAATTCATTTTAAGCAAACTACACGACCTACTTTAAAAAGTATCTTTCAAAGATACAAAATTAGCCAGCAGTACGCGAAGAAAGTATGAACAAACGCAAAAAAAAAAAAATCTATTTCTCCTTCCTATCTTTCGCGTAAACCAAACAAAAAAAAATTAATAGCCTATACGCAAAATACAGTCACTCAATTTTGTCCTACATTTTTTTGAGCGTAACATAAACTAAAAAATCTACGACTCACCATTTGCGTAAAATCAACCAAGGGGTATGAAAAAAAATATACGCAAAATACAGCAACATTATTTTATCCAACATCTTTTTGTAAAAGATCAAAACTAAAAAATCTAGAGTTCACCATTTGCGTAAAACGAACCAAGAGGCATGAAAAAAAATATACGCAAAATACAGCCGCTCGATTTTATCCCCAATTTTTAGCAAGTGATATAAACTAAAAAATCTAGAGTTCACCATTTGCGTAAAACGAACCAAGGGCCATTTAAAAAAAAATACGCAAAATACAGCCGCTCGATTTTATCCCCAATTTTTAGCAAGTGATATAAACTAAAAAATCTAAGTCGCATCTTTTGCGTAAAACCAACCAAGGGAAATGAAAAAAAATATACGCAAAATACAGCCGCTCGATTTTGTCCAACATCTTTTTGTAAAAGATCAAAACGAAAAAATCTAGAGTTCACCATTTGCGTAAAACGAACCAAGGGGCATTTAAAAAAAAATACGCAAAATACAGCCATTCGATTTCATCCTTCATTTTTTTGAGCGTAACATAACTAAAAAATATACGACTCACCATTTGCGTAAAACGAACCAACTACCACAAAAAAAAATATACGCAAAATACAGCCATTCGATTTTAAAATTTATTTTTGAGAAGTAACGATCACTTGAAAAAAACAAGGCCTATCTTTTGCGTAAAACGCCCCAACTCTCATTTAAAAAAATATACGCAAAATACAGCCTGAACAAAAAAAGAAACTTTCCTCTTCATCTACTCTTTCTGCAAAAAAGAAACGGCTAAATTTTGCGCAACCAACTCCATTACTCAAGCACAAAAAAATACGCTAACTACAACCACTCAAAAAACACCATTCAACACTCCAAAACAAGAATCAACAAAAAATTTGACTTATCAACGTTATCAACACTATAAATAATAGAATTAAAATCTTTTAAAAAAATAAAAAAAAACTTCTCTATTATATTGTTTGTTAATATGTACAATAACTTTTAAGCCAGAATTTGCAGTTTTGACTTATAAAAACTTATTAACAGCTTATCATTTCTTAAAACGCTTGAAAATAGCTTAATAGCTATCTTATTAACACGGTTAATAACCATTATCAACAGCTTGTTTGCTATAACTTAGGTGTTAATTTCTGTTGATAAGTGGTAGATAGAGTATGAATATCTAGCTGATAGATTCTAAAAAATAAATTTGCACAGCTCCTGCTTTATGCTGTATTGTAATTTATTTTAACTAAACAAAAAATACTTATTCTATTCTTTCCTTACTTATCAACAAAAACTGTTCATTGCGTTTCTTTTCATTATCAAGGGATTAGCTCTTTTTAAAAACGAGGTTGTTGATAAGTATTAATGCGCTGTAAATCAGTTAATTGTTTTTAAAAAAGATGTTTTTTACTTTTTATATTTTTCTTGATTACTCTTTTTTTATGAGCTAAAAAACACCAGATTGAAAGGCAAAATAAGCAGTATTCATTTTGTTTTTTGAGTAAAATATGGGAAGAAAATCGGGTAATTTTGCTTTTATTTTTTTTGGAATAAAAGGTAGTATGCGTAGTAAAATGGAAATAAAAAAAGAAGGTATAAGTAGCAGTAAATTGAATTTTTCTATGGAAAATAGGTAAGCATGAAAGGGAAGTTTTTAAAACTAGAACACCATTTTTTAGTTTCGTACAAGATGAAAATAGTAGTTGTGTTTTTTGTCTTTTTGACCAAAAAAAAGTCTTATACAAGCGCATAAGACTTTTATTTATTTTTAGATCAAATGGGGTTATTCAATCCCTTTTTCCATCTTTATTAGGTGTGCCATATTGCGTATTACACTGTTGTGTTTTAACACAAATGGATTGGTTTTATCCCAAACATACCCTGCTAAAACGGAGCATATTTTTCGTTTAACATCCGGATTTTCGGGTTGATGAAAGAAGAGTTCTTGTAAATTTCCTGTGTACCATTCTTGGATATAAGTCGTAAAAACATCGATTCCTTCATTCATATAGTCTGCATATTCCCTTTGCCAATCTACAGCTTCTCCCTGTAAGGTTTTCAGGGCTAATTTAGCAGCTAGCATCCCTGACTCAGTCGCAAAACAAACGCCAGAGGAAAAGACCGGATCTAAAAATTCTGTACTATTTCCAGTTAATACGTAGCCTTCTCCAAACATTTTAGAAACACTAATGGAATAATTAGCTAGTTTTTTAGGTTCAAAATCGAAAGGTAAATCACCAAAACGATTGATATAGAAATCAGAAAGATTGATAGCATTTTGTAGCGCTTCTGTTGGATTTGTCCCTAGTTTTTCAATATATTCTGTAGGGCCAACGATGCCTACACTTGTTTTTCCATTAGAGAAAGGAATCACCCATAACCATACTTTAGTCTCTAAAATATCGAATGAAATTTGCGTTCCTTCTACTCCATCGGGTCTTCGTTCGTCTATAATATGACTAAAAATAGCAGAATGTGGGCTTAATTTGGAGGCCGCATCTAGGTTGAGCATACGGGGTAAAACGCGCCCGTATCCACTGGCGTCAATTAAAAATTTAGCGCGAATTTGCGATTTTTTACCTTTTGTATTGCGAACAGTTGTTAAGGAATCTGTTCCTTCGAATTGAACGTCGGTTACTTCTGTTTCAAACTGAATATCGATGCCTTTGCGTTGCATTTCATCCGTTATCGCTTTGTCAAAATCTGCACGCGGAATTTGCCAGGTCCAATCCCAACCTGTTGAAAATTTATCACTAAAATCAAAAATGCAAATCTCTTTACCACGAATAAATCGAGCACCTGGTTTAGGTTGAAAATTATAGGTATTTAATGCTGGAAGTAAATCTGCCGCCTCAAAATGATCCATTACACGAGGTATTAAGCTTTCGCCTACTACAATTCTAGGAAACTTTGTTTTTTCTACCATTTTTACATTTACCCCCATTTTATGTAAGTAACTGCCTGCAACACTTCCAGATGGACCTGCTCCAATTATGAGAACATCTACATTTTCAATTGACATTGTTTGCTATTTATTATGTTAATAGTATTAAATTTGCCTCTGTTTTATGCATCAAATGGTTATGCATAGAAATATGATACAAATATAACTAATATACCAAGTTAATGAACACGTTGAATGGTTTCTTATCCTTAGAAAATTTTGTACAATATCTAAAGGTAGAGCAAGAATTAGTATTAGCTCCAGCATTGAAAGAGCGCGTAGATGAAAGTTTTAACTTTTTGAAGGATTATGCTAAAAATAAAGTTATCTATGGGGTGAATACTGGATTTGGTCCTATGGCGCAATACCGTATTCAAGATGAAGAATGTGTAGCTTTACAATATAATTTAATTCGAAGTCATGCTTCAGGTATTGGAAATCCGTTGCGCGTGGAACAAGTTCGAGCAGCAATCTTAGCACGTTTAAACTCGCTTTCTCTAGGCTATTCTGGAATTAATTTAGAGGTGATTGAGTTGATGAAAACCCTCTTAAATAAAGAGGTTACTCCTTTGATTTTTGCACATGGAGGTGTTGGTGCCAGTGGAGATTTAGTGCAATTGGCTCATTTAGCTTTGGTATTAATTGGAGAAGGTGAAGTTTTCTATAATGGAGAACGAAGAAATACAAAAGAAGTGTTTGAATTGGAAAATATCACTCCTATGCGCATCAGCATTCGCGAAGGTATTTCTTTGATGAATGGTACTTCTGTGATGACGGGAATAGGTATTTTGAATTGGCACCATGCCAATATATTACTCGATTGGTCTGTAAAAATAGCGTGTGCTATTAATGAATTAGTGGCAGCGTATGATGATCATTTATCTGCTGAATTGAACGAGGCTAAATTGCACAAAGGACAACAGCATATTGCCCAACAGATGCGTCAAAATTTACAGGATAGCCAGCTGATTAAGAAAAGAGAGGAACACCTATATAACGGAACGAATCAAGAAGAAATATTTAAAGATAAAGTACAAGAATACTATTCAATTCGCTGTATTCCTCAAATTTTAGGCCCGATTTATGATACCATTCAAGAAGTAGGAAAAGTGCTAGAAAATGAAATGAATTCGGCCAATGACAATCCTGTTATTGATGTGAAAAGTAAGCAAGTGTATCACGGCGGAAATTTCCATGGCGATTACATTTCTTTAGAAATGGATAAATTGAAGTTGGTGGTTACGCGTTTGACCATGTTAGCGGAACGTCAGTTGAACTATCTACTCAATGCAAAAATTAATGAATTGTTGCCTCCTTTTGTCAACCTTGGTAAATTAGGATTTAACTTTGGTATGCAAGGTGCTCAGTTTACAGCTACTTCTACTACGGCAGAATGTCAAGCACTAGCTACATCGATGTACATTCACAGCATACCAAATAACAATGACAATCAAGATATTGTGAGTATGGGAACCAATGCGGCTGTCTTGTGTGATAAATTGATTGAAAATAGTTTTGAGGTGTTAGCTATTGAAATATTGACTTTAGTTCAGGCTATTGATGCATTAGCCTATAAGGATAAGGTTTCCGAAACAACCAAAAAATGGTATACAGAAATTCGTCAAATTATTCCTGCGTTTTCAGATGACCAAGCCTTATATCCTTATTTACAACAAATAAAAGAGTATTTAAAAGCTTAAAATATGATACGTCTCTCTCTTTTTTTACTTTTCTTTTTCTGTATTGGTTTAGTACAAGCACAGGAATTAGCCTTAGTTCGAACAGATAAAAACTTTGGTTACTTGAATAGGGAAGAAGAATATGCTATTGTACCACAATTTGTTCAAGCTCATTCATTTTTAGAGGATTTAGCTTGTGTGTATGATGGCCTGTTATGGGGATATATTGATCGTCAAGGGAAATCAAGTGATTCTCTATACGTTTGATAATGCACTTCCTTTTAGTTCAGCTGGCTTAGCCGCTATAAAATGAAAAGAATGGGGATTTATTAATCGAGAAGGAAAAATTGTTATTCCAATGCAATATAAAATCACCGTTTCTTTATTTTTAGTCAAGAGAAAGAAGTTGATAAAGGATTTAACGAGGGATTAGTCCGTGTGAAATACAAGAACAAATGGGGCATATTGGATGTAAATGGGAATTTATTTACAGGCAAATGGTACAAAAATGTAGAATTATTTAATTAAAATAGAACGAATGAAAACCGCGATTGTAACTGGTGGATCTAGAGGAATTGGCAGAGCGATTTGCTTGCGTTTAGCACAAGAAAAGAGGTATCACATTTTGATTAATTATCAATCAAATGAAGAAAAAGCGTTAGAAACGTTGCGTGATGTTGAACAATTAGGAGCAACGGGAGAGATACTTCGCTTTGATGTCAGCAAAAATGAGGAGGTGACTGAAATTCTAACGCAATGGGTAGAAAACAATCCAACAGCTGTGGTAGAAGTAGTGGTAAATAATGCGGGCGTTACTCGAGATGGACTATTTATGTGGATGTCGTATGAAGATTGGAATACGGTGATTCAAACGAGTTTAAATGGCTTCTACAATGTGACGCAGTTTTTTATGCAAAAGATGTTGAGAAATCGCTATGGACGCATTGTCAACATGGTTTCTGTATCAGGAATGAAAGGAACACCAGGACAAACGAATTATTCCGCGGCAAAAGCGGCTATTGTAGGCGCAACAAAAGCTTTGGCGCAAGAAGTGGCTAAGCGAAATATTACGGTAAATGCAGTAGCACCAGGGTTTATTGAAACGGATATGACTGCCAATTTAGATGCAACAGAATTAGTCAAACTAATTCCAGCAAATCGATTTGGTCAAGCAGAAGAAGTAGCTGATTTAGTGGGCTTTTTAGCTTCAGATAAGGCCAGTTATATCACAGGTGAAGTAATCAATATTAACGGTGGAATTTATTCATAAATACGCGTAATTTGATGGAAAGAAGAGTTGTTATTACAGGAATGGGAATTTATTCTTGTCTTGGGTTGAATCTAGACGAGGTAAAAGCCTCACTATATGAAGGAAAATCGGGAATTATTTACGACGAACAACGACATGAAATGGGATTTCGATCTGCCTTTACGGGCATGGTTCCACGTCCAGATTTGAAAGCAGAATTGAATCGTAGACAAAGACTTTCTGTAGGGGAAGAAACGGAATATGCATATGTGGCAACCATGGAAGCATTGAAGAATGCTCAGATTAGCCTGGATTTTTTAGAGCAACGTGAAGTTGGAATTTTATACGGAAATGACAGTGTTTCTAAGGCGGTGATTGAAGCAACGGATATTTTTAGAGATAAAAAAGACACGGCTTTAATTGGTTCAGGTGCCATTTTTAAATCGATGAATTCAACCGTAACGATGAATTTGTCCACTATTTTTAAGTTGAGGGGAATCAACATGACCATTAGTGCGGCTTGTGCGAGTGGCTCTCATGCTGTTGGTTTAGGATTTGCCATGATTAAAGGTGGAATGCAAGATATTGTCATTTGTGGAGGAGCACAAGAAATTAATCCCTTTGCCATGGCTAGTTTTGATGGACTGGGCGTATTCGCAGAAGAAGGTGTGGATCCTTCCCAGGCTTCTCGTCCTTTTGATGCCCATCGAAATGGACTTGTTCCCAGTGGGGGTGGTGCAACGTTGATTTTGGAAAGCTATGAGTCAGCCATGGAACGCGGAGCACCTATTATTGCAGAGGTAATTGGCTATGGATTTTCGTCCAATGGCGGACATATTTCAACGCCAAATGTGGATGGTCCTGCAACAGCGATGCGCAGAGCTATTCAAAATGCGGGTGTTGCAGTGGATGAAGTAGGCTATATCAATGCACATGCCACATCTACACCTTTAGGAGATGCTAATGAGGCCAAAGCAATTTATGAGGTATTCAAAGACAGTATGCCTTGCGTCACCTCAACAAAATCCCTAACAGGACATGAATGCTGGATGGCTGGAGCAAGCGAAATAGTTTATTCTACCTTGATGATGAACAACAACTTTATCAGCCCCAATAAAAATTTCAAAGAAGGAGATGAGGACTCCAATCGACTTAATATTGTTAAAAAAACGTTAGATAAAAAATTTGATTTATATTTGTCGAATTCTTTTGGATTTGGCGGAACGAATTCTGCACTCCTAGTTAAAAAAATATAGTTGATAAATGGATAATAAAGAGATTTTTGAAAAAATTAATCAAATTTTAGTTGAAGAATTTGAAGTAGATCAGGAGGTAATTGAAGCAGAAAATAACTTAAGAGAGAGTTTAAATTTAGACAGCTTGGATTACGTTGATTTAGTCGTGTTAATTGAATCAAATTTCGGTGTTAAATTAGTCGAGGCAGATTTTACAGCTATCGTTACTTTTCAAGATTTTTATGATTTAATCGAACGCAAGATTACACAAAAGTAAAATGACCCATGGCTCAATGGAAAGGACAATCAAAAGGTAATTTACTCGGGTATAAAATTTTCGTTTTATGTATAAAAAAGCTCGGTATCAGAACAGCGTATAGCGTGTTGATAGTTGTAGCTTTTTACTATTTTATAACCGCATGGAAATCCAATAGAGCCCTTTATTATTACCTGCATCAAAGACATCGCTTTAGCATAGTAAAAGCATTAGTGATGCTCTATGCTAGCTACTTTAGATTTGGGCAAGTTTTAATTGATAAAACAGCTATTTCTATCGGATTGAGAAACCGGTTTACCTATGATTTTGATGGTATCGAAATTCTAAAAGAATTACTTGCGGAAAAAAAAGGAGCTATTTTAATTAGCGCACATGTTGGTAATTTTGAAGTTGCTGAATACTTCTTTGCAGATATAGATTTTGACAGTCAGATCAATTTAGTAACAACGGATCTAGAACACAGCTTTATTAAGGCATATTTTGATCAGATTTCAATTAAAACAAAGTTGAATTTTATTCTTGTCAAAGACGATATGTCCCATATCTTTGAGATTAATACGTGTTTGTCTAACAATGAAATTATTTGTTTTACAGGGGACCGTTTCTTCCCTGGAAGCAAAACGTTACAAGAAGAATTTTTAGGGGAATCAGCCCTATTTCCAGCTGGTCCCTTCAGTATAGCTTCTCGCCTGAACGTGCCTGTGGCTTATGTATATGTAATGAAAGAAAATAATTTACACTATCATTTGTATACCCGACGAGCCGAGGTAAAACACCGCGATGCACAACACTTGCTCCAATCGTATTGTTCGAGTGTAGAACAAATAGTAAAGAAATATCCCTTACAGTGGTTTAATTATTACGACTTTTGGGAACTACCTTCTCAAACTAAATAGAAGATAATGAAGCGTGTATTAATTATTTACTATAGTCAATCTGGACAGTTAAAGCAGGTTTTAGATCAAATGGTACGTCCTTTGCTTGAGGATGATACCATAGCGCTTACATGGTATGAAATTGAAATGGAAAAACCTTATCCTTTTCCCTGGAAGAAAACAGATTTTTTTGGTGTTTTTCCAGAATCGTTCAAACAAATTGAACAACCTATTTTACCGCCTTCAGCGTCTGTTTTAGACAAAAACTATGATTTGGTTATACTCGGCTATCAAGTGTGGTATTTAACGCCTTCTATCCCCATTAATTCCTTTATGAAAAGTGAATATGCCCAACAATTGTTAAGGAATACACCTGTAATTACGGTCAGTGGAAGTAGAAATATGTGGATTATGGCGCAAGAGAAGCTAAAAAAACAAATTCAAGTTGTACAGGGTACTTTAGTAGGAAATATTGCCCTAGTAGATCGAGCAATAAATCTAGTGAGTGTTATTACAATCGTTGATTGGATGTTCTCAGGGCTACAACGCAAAGTTTGGGGGGTATTACCTAAACCTGGTATTAGCTCAGAAGAGATTTTAGCCAGCCATCGATTTGGCGAAACAATAAAAAAATATTTATATAGTACTAATTATCAAGGATTACAAGAAGAGTTAATTCAACAAGATGCGGTAGAAGTACGCCACTTTTTGGTGTCAATGGATCGTAAAGCCAATCGATTATTTGGTATTTGGTCCTCATTGATTTTGAAGAGTAGCCCACAGCGAAGACCTTTGTTATTAAAGTGTTTCAATGTGTATTTATTTCTAGCTATTTGGTTGATTTCACCACTTGTTCACTTCATACATATCCTTTTGTATCCTTTGAATTACAAAAAAATCCAACAGGATAAAGTGTATTTTCAAGGAATAAAGTAAATCTTATGGGAAGAGTTTTTATAACCAGAGCTGCAAAATTTTTACCAAATGCGCCCATTTCAAATGACGAAATGGAAGACGTATTGGGAAAAATAGACCAACAAACGTCAAAAGCACGTCGTATTGTGTTGAGAAATAACGGAATTCAAACCCGATATTATGCGCTGACTAAACAAGGAACTATTACACATACCAATGCGCAATTGACCTTTGAGGCTATACAAGCATTATGTGATACAGATTTTGACTTAGCTCAAATCGAAGTACTATCTTGTGGAACCTCAACTCCAGATAGCTTATTGCCTTCTCATGCGGCAATGGTACACGGATTGATGAAAACAAAATCACTTGAATTAAACTCGTCTTCAGGGGTGTGTTGCTCTGGAATGAATGCCTTAAAATTCGGCTTTTTATCCATTAAGTCTGAGACAGCTGCTAATGCAGTTTGTACGGGATCAGAACGGGTATCAACTTGGATGAAAGCAGAAAAATTTGAAAAGGAAATTGCTAATTTAAAAGATTTAGAACAAACGCCTATTCTTGCTTTTAAAAAGGATTTTTTGCGTTGGATGTTGTCGGATGGTTGTGGTGCCTTCTTGTTAGAAAACCAACCTAGAGGACCTCATTCTGCTGAAATTATATGGATGGATTACTATTCTTATGCTTTTGAATTAGAAGCGTGTATGTACGCTGGTGGAGATAAATTAGCAGATGGTAGTATTAAGCCATGGAGTGATTATACTTCAGAAGAATGGCTTACAGCATCCGTTTTTTCGCTGAAACAAGATGTTAAAATATTGAACGAAAATATTTTAGATAAGGGGGTGGAAAGTATGAAGGCTACCTTAGAAAAAAATAAGATTACGGTTGACGATATCGATTATTTCTTGCCTCATGTGTCTTCCCATTATTTTGTCGATGGATTATATAATAAATTTGTTGAAGCGGGTATTGAAATTACTAGAGATAAATGGTTTATGAATCTCAAATATGTGGGGAATGTCGGGTCGGCTTCCATTTATTTGATGTTTGAAGAATTGATGAACTCTGGTAAACTAAAATCAGGGGATCGTATTTTGCTTTCTGTTCCTGAAAGTGGACGATTTTCCTATGCCTATGCGTATTTAAAAGTTGTTTAACTATGGAGAAAAGAGCCTTGATAGCACCGGAATTAGTGGGAATTTTAATTCCACAACGTGCGCCAATTGTAATGGTAGATACATTATACCAATTTGGTGAAGATTTTATTGAAGCTGGATTATCCATCCATAGCGATAACCTGTGTGTAGCTAATGAGTATATGCAAGAACCAGGTATTATTGAACATATGGCACAAACGGTTGCTTTACATACGGGATATGCCTATTATTTACAAGATAAAGAAGCTCCAACAGGCTATATTGGGTCTATTAAAAAAATAACAATTGATCAATTGCCTCAAGTTGGGGACCAATTGGTTACAAAAGCCCAAATTTTACATGAGTTTATGGGGGTCACTTTAGTAGAGCTGACTACCACTTGTAACGGGACCATAATTGCAACAGGGCAAATGAAAACCGTCCTTGCACAATCTTAATTTCCTATGGTCAATACAAAAGTAATTGAAATACAAAATTATTTACCCCATCGTGCGCCTATGCTGATGGTCGATATTATTACGTCAATCAATGCTGATAGTGTTGCCACTTTATTTCAGGTCAAAGAAGACAATATCTTCGTAGAAAATGATGTACTTTGTGAGGCAGGCTTAATGGAAAACGCAGCTCAAACCTGCTCCGCCATTGTGGGGCAGACGTTTTTTTTTGATGAAAACCATCAAGAACGCCAAAATGTCAATGTATTGGGCTTTATAAGTGCCATGAAAAAAGTAGAAATCCTGAGACTTCCAAGAGTGAAGGATACACTTTTTACCGAAGGAAAGTTAATTTCTCGTATGGATGGAGATGATTTTTCAATTTGTTTAATCGAAGTGACAAGCCGCACAGAGACCCAACCCGTATTCAAAGCAGAAGTCAACCTTTTTTTACAAAAACAATAAGTCATGAAAGAGTCTGAAGTACCACAAGATAAAAGCAGTTTGCTGGATAATGACATCCAAGAATTGTGTTATGCAGTCAATGATCAAGGCGAGTATGTTACGGCCTTAAGTTCGGGATGGGAAACCAAAACCATTGTACAGGTTGCCACGTTAGAGGGAATTAATGCTCGTGTACAAGAAGCGAAAGAGCAAGTAGCCAATGGGGTAGTTAGTCCGATTGTATACTTTATGGAGTTGAATCGTATGGATTTACCTACGCTAAGTGCTTATGTTTCCATGTGGAGATGGCGGGTAAAACGACATTTTAAACCTCAAGTTTTTAAAAAATTAAGTGCGAAAGTACTACAAAAATATGCGGATGCTTTTGAGATTTCTGTAGCGGAATTAAAAGCATTTAGCGCTAAATAAGATGAAAATAGATTTTGTACACAAACAGTCTGCCCATTGTGAAAATGGAGTAGCGTCAAATTTATTGAGTAACCAAGGGATTCAAATCAGTGAACCCCTGGCTTTTGGCCTGGGTTCAGGACTATTTTTTGTTTACTTGCCTTTTGTAAAGGTCAATCACGCTCCAGCAATTAGCTATCGCCCTTTGCCTGGGTTAATTTTTAATCGTTTAGCCAAGCGTCTAGGGTTGAAAGTAAAGCGTATTAAATTTAATGACAAGCAAAAAGCACAACGCGAATTAGAAGCCAAGATTGCTCAAGGAATTCCCTGTGGACTGCAAGTGGGGGTCTATCACCTGCCCTATTTTCCCGAAGAATATCGCTTTCACTTCAATGCACATAATTTAGTGGTGTATGGCAAAAACGGAGACAATTTTTTGGTGAGTGATCCTGTGATGCCCCATGCAACAGAATTAACACCGAGTGAATTGGAAAAAGTGCGATTTGCACAAGGAGCATTTGCACCCAAAGGACAAATCTATTATCCCCTAGCTCTTCCACAACAAATTGATTGGGAAAAGGCCATTGTCAAAGCCATTAAAAAAACCTGTAATGATGTGTTAGCTCCTGTGCCTATCGTTGGAGTACGTGGTATGCGAATGGTAGCCAAAGCCATTGTTAAATGGCCTAAGAAACACGGAGTGCCTAAAGCCAATCACTTCTTGGCTCAAATGGTGCGCATGCAGGAGGAAATTGGAACAGGAGGTGGAGGATTTCGCTTCATTTATGCTGCCTTTCTTCAGGAAGCGGCAAAAAAGATAAATAAACCCATTTTAAACGAGTTTGCTACAGAAATGACTAGCATTGGTGATGCGTGGAGAGATTTTGCCGTAAACGCAGCCCGTGTGTATAAAAAACGCAAGAATGGGGAAGATGTATATCTAAGTTTATCCAAAGAACTCAACGGCTTAGCCGATCGAGAAGAACAATTCTTTAAAAAGCTCAAAAAAGCCCTCTAATGAAAGACGTGGTCATTGCTATTCAAAACGTATATAAACAATACAAAGGAGCCGATTTCTTTTCTATTGAAGCGGTGTCATTGCAAATTAATCGCGGAGATTTTATTGGAGTATTAGGCCCTAATGGCGCTGGAAAAACAACGCTTTTATCTATGCTTTATGGCCTGATTAAACCTACTTCTGGTGTGTTGGAAATTGAAGGTATGACCTATCAACAGAACCCCATCGAAATCAAAAGTAAAATCGGAGTTGTTCCTCAAGAATACGCCCTCTATCCTACCCTTTCTGCTCATGAAAATTTGATGTTTTTAGGGAGTATGTATGGATTAAAGGGAAAAGAACTCAAACAAAAAATTCAATATTACTTAGCTTATTTAGGCTTAGAAGCTTTTGCACATAAAAAAATTGACACCTTTTCGGGAGGAATGAAAAGACGCGTAAACCTCATCGCGGGAATTTTGCATGATCCAGCTATTCTGTTTTTGGATGAACCCACAGTGGGAGTCGATTTACAATCGCGTTTGTTGATTGTTGATTTCTTGAAAGAACTTAGCGCAAAAGGAACCACAATTGTTTATACCTCCCATCATTTGCATGAGGTACAAGAATTGTGTACGTCTATTGCAATTATCAATAAAGGACAACTATTTGGTTTGGGAACAAGTGAAGACTTGATGATGCAAACAAAAACAGCAAATTTAGAAGAAGCATTTTTGCAATTAACTGGTATTAATCTAAAGGACAATGTATAGACTACTGATGACCATTCGCAAAGAAGCGAAACTGTTGACCAGAGATTTGGGTGGCTTAGCGGTATTGTTTATTATGCCTGTGTTTTTGGTTATTGTAGTGACCTTGATTCAAAATAATACCTATGAAAATATCACCAATCAACGCTTAAAATTATTGGTGATTGATCAAGATCAAGCTGAAGTATCTCAAGCGATTTTCGATGAAGTAAAGGCTTTGGGAAGTTTTGAGCTCATTACATCCTTAGGCGGAAAAGCATTAACAGAAGAAGGAGCCGCAACTGCGGTATTAAAAGGTGAATATCAGCTGGCTATTGTGATACCCAAACAATTGACCCAGGAGATTCAAAGCTATATCACGGCAAATGTGGAAGAAGTACTTCAAATGGGAGAGGCAATCCATCCCGAGAAAGAAAAACCGATGTTTCAGCAAAAAGAGGTGGTACTTTATTTTGATCCTGCTTTGCAAATTGCGTATAAAGAGGGAATAAAAGCAGCGATTGATCGCATTGTAACCCAAACAGAAAATAAATTCATCTATAGTGCTTTTGCGGCTCAGCTAGATTTAGACTCCAATAGTACATTATTAAAGCAACAGGCGCTTTTTGCTTTTAAAGAAATATCCCCTTTAGATTTACAACAGGAAGTAAAACCTAATGCAGTGCAACACAATGTACCCGCTTGGTCACTGTTTGCAATCTTCTTTATCATTGTGCCTTTTGCGATGAATTTGGTCAAAGAAAAAAATCAAGGAACTAAGGTTAGACTCTATACGGTTCCTACGGGAATGGGAATACTTTGGGCTGGTAAGATTATTACCTATCTCGTGATTTGCTTGTTGCAATTTTACCTGATTTTAGCCGTGGGGAAATATGTTTTTCCTTTCTTAGGATTACTTCCCTTTACAATTGGAAATCAGTTGTTTAATTTGAGTGTATTGACCTTGTGTATTGGTTTATCCGCCATATCTTTGGGGGTGGTTTTTGGAACTATTGCTCAAACACAAGAACAATCGTCTCCATTTGGAGCTACATTTGTGGTTATCCTAGCCGCAATAAGCGGAGTCTGGGTCCCCACTTTTGCCATGCCTACGTTTATGCAGGTTGTAGCAAAACTATCTCCGATGAATTGGGGATTAGAAGGATATTATACTCTCTTGCTTCGACAAGGGAGTTTATGGGAAATTAGAACTGAGATTATTTTGCTACTTTTGTTCGCTTTAGTATTGATCTCAATAGCGTTGTTTTATGATAAGAAAAAAAGATCTTTATAAAGAAATTTCCGAACTGACCGTTGAAGTAGAAACAAGAGTGCGATTCAACGAAACAGATGCGCTTGGTATCGTTTGGCATGGAAACTATTTAGTGTATTTTGAGGACGCTAGAGAAGCCTTTGGTCGAACCTATGGGATTTCTTATTTAGATATGCTCCAAGCGGGGTATGTAACACCCATTGTAGCCTCTTCTTGTGCCCATAAATTAACGCTGAAATACGGTGATATTATTCGTATTCGAGCCACTTATGTAGCAAGTCCTGCTGCAAAGATTATATTTAGATTTAAGATTTTAAACCAACAAGATCAAGTAGTTTGTACTGGAGAAACAACACAAGTTTTTCTAGATAAAGCGAATAACTTGGCCTTGGCTATACCGCCTTTCTATGAAGAATGGAAAGCCAAATTAGGATTGACAGAAGCATGAGAAAGATATATATTAATAAATCAGAGTGTTTCAGTTCCCTAGGCTTTGGTTTACAACGCAATTGGAGCGCTATTCAACAGCAGCAATCAGGAATCCGAAAAATTGACCAATTGGGCTTTATCGCTGATTTTTATGGCGGACAAATTGCCGAGGAATGGATAACAGCGCAATGGGAAAAAGATACAAGAGAAGCAGCTACATTGACGCGTTTGGAACGCATGCTAATTAGTACGTTAGCTCCTTTAGTGGAACAAGGAACAGTGTCGGATCGAACGGCTTTAGTAGTTTCGACAACTAAAGGCAATATTGCTGCCTTAGCACAGGGAAAAGTAGCAGACGCCAATATCAACCAATTGGCTCAACGCATTGCGGATTTCTTTGGGTTTACTACCCAGCCCATTATTGTGTGCAATGCTTGTGTTTCGGGAATCCTCGCGGTTGCCGTTGCAAAAAGATTAATCCAAATGGAACAATTTGATGAGGCTTATGTTCTAGCAGGAGATGAATTAACTCCTTTTGTAACCTCTGGTTTTACTAGTTTTCAAGCAATGAGTGAGGTGCCTTGTAAACCCTTTGATGCTCATCGAAAAGGAGTAAGTTTAGGCGAAGCTGCCGCTGCTGTTTACCTCAGCACAAAAGCAGTAGTAGGAGAATCCTTTGAAATCCTAGGCGAAGCATCTATTGCAGACGCGAATCACATATCTGGTCCTTCCCGCACAGGAGAAGGCTTATACCTAAGTATTCAACAAGCGCTAGAAGAAGCGCAGCTGGCTGCTAATCAAATCGATTGTATTTGTGCACATGGTACAGCTACGGCTTATAATGATGAGATGGAAGCAATAGCTTTTGATCGCATGGGATTAGCGCAAAAACCCATTCACAGCCAAAAAGGATATTTTGGACATACCTTAGGTGCTGCGGGGTTATTAGAAGTAGTCATGTTAATGCAAAGTATGCGACAAAATCAATTAATTAAATCTTTGGGATTTGAGGAATTAGGTGTGTCAAGAGCAGTAAATATTACGACTGAAGCGGAGCAAAAGAACGTGCAGATAGCCTTGAAAACAGCCTCCGGTTTTGGAGGATCCAATACAGCCATAATCTTAAGTAAAAAGTAAGCGAAAAATGAGTGAACAATCATTTTATATCACCGATTATTGTACCATTAAAGAGGGGGAAGTAATCCTAAATGGAGCAGTGGTTTTTCGTATGAATACTGAAGAATCCGAAGATGTAATGTCGTTTTTGAAACGCATATACAAGGAGCAAGCAGTAGAATATCCCAAATTTTTTAAAATGGATAGGTTGAGTAAACTAGCTTTTATTGGTGCTGAATTATTGTTGAAGCCAACCACCCATTCACAACCCCAATATAAGACTGCTCTCTATTTGAGCAATGCAACCTCCAGTTTGGATACTGATCTCAAACACAGTGCATCCATTCTGGATGAACAAGCCTACTATCCGAGTCCAGCCGTATTTGTCTATACGCTAGCCAATATTTGCTTGGCAGAAATTAGCATTCGACACCAATTACAAGGAGAGAATGCCTTTTTTTTGGCACCTGCATATGACGCAAAAACAATGCATGCCTATGCAACCTATGCCTTGCAAACCAATCGAGCAGAACGCATTATTTGCGGTTGGGTTGATTACCTAGAAGAAGAATATCAATTGGTTCTGTACCTCGTTGAAAAACAAGGACAAGTGCCACACACAATAGAAAGTATTAAGCATTTATTTTAATTGAAATGGAAAATTTAAAAACAGAATTAAAAACTAAAATTATTGACGTTTTAAATCTTGAGGATATTGAAATCAACGATATTCAAGATACAGATCCCCTATTTGGTGATGGGTTAGGATTAGATTCGATTGATGCCTTAGAATTAATCGTATTGATGGATAAAGATTATGGAATCAAATTAAGTGATCCAAAAGAAGGAAGAGCTATTTTTCAATCGATTGAAACAATGGCTGCTTATATTGCAGCAAACAGAACAAAATAAAGATGCAAAATCGTATAGTCGTTACAGGTATGGGGATAATTTCGTCTATCGGTCAAACCGTGGAAGAAAATTATCGTGCTTTAGTTTCTCACCAAGTGGGTGTAGGAACATTAACGTTGTTTGATTCTATTCACAAAGAGCAGATTAAAGTAGGAGAAGTTAAATCCACAACAGCTGAATTAATCCGACGATTAAATTTGCCTGCAGATAATAACTATACGAGAACCGCTTTATTAGGAGTTTATGCGGCAAAACAAGCAGTAGAACAAGCCGGGATACAAGATATTAATGCTGTTCCCACGGGATTAATATCTTCTACATCGGTTGGAGGCATGGACTTTATTGAGCAATACTACCGATCTTTTCAGACCGATCCAGCAACGCGAAAATACGTATCTAGCCAAGAAGCAGGTGATTCTAC
Source organism: Myroides sp. DW712 (assembly GCF_046557355.1). Classification (NCBI taxonomy): domain Bacteria; kingdom Pseudomonadati; phylum Bacteroidota; class Flavobacteriia; order Flavobacteriales; family Flavobacteriaceae; genus Myroides; species Myroides sp. DW712. Next base: position 120,417 of record NZ_JBKFDO010000005.1, on the reverse strand, counting down.
GGAAAAAATAGCGGATTATCTGGGTTTACAAGGGTATATTTCAACAATCAGTACCGCTTGTTCCTCTGCTGCTAATGCACTGATGATGGGATGTCGTCTTATTAAAGCAGGTAAATTGGATCGTGTAATTGTAGGCGGAACGGATGCTTTATCGAAGTTTACAATTAACGGATTCAATACGCTGATGATTCTTTCAGATACAGATAATACTCCCTTTGACCAAAATCGAAAAGGATTGAATTTAGGTGAAGCGGCGGCTTATCTTGTTTTAGAACGTGAAGCGATTGCTATGGCGCGCAACCAACCTATTTTGGGGGTTGTAGCTGGTTATGGAAATGCTAATGATGCGTATCATCAAACCGCTTCTTCTGAAGATGGTGAAGGAGCCTTCTTAGCTATGCAAAAAGCACTGGCTATGGCTGAATTAGAACGACATCAAATTGATTATATCAATGCACATGGAACAGCAACACCCAACAATGATTTGTCTGAGGGAAGAGCCATTCAACGTATTTTTGGAACAGCTACTCCTGTGTTCAGTTCAACCAAACCCTTTACTGGGCATACGCTTGCAGCAGCAGGCGCAATAGAAGCCGTTTATAGCATCTTGGCGCTTCAACATAATGTTGTTTTTGCTAACTTGAACTTCCAAACGCCCATGGAAGAAGTAACACTCAGACCCCAAACCGAAACGCTTCATACACCCATTCATAGCGTTATGTCTAATTCTTTTGGGTTTGGCGGAAATTGTTCAACGATTATTTTTACTAAAGCTTAGCAGATGAAAAAGGTATATATCAATGGATTAGCCTCGATTTCAATCCAAGAGCAATCCCGCAATTTTACAGTAGAAACGCTGAATAAAATTAAGCAAGGGGTTAATGAGGCTCATCAGCCGTCATATAAAGAATTAATTGCTCCAGCTATGGTTAGACGCATGGCTAAAGGAGTAAAAATGGGTATTTACACGGCTCATTTAGCTTTAGAAGAAGCCGGTATTCAACTACCTGATGCTATTATAACAGGAACGGGATTAGGTTGTCTAGTAGATTCAGAAAAATTTTTAGAACTGTTGTTAGACAATGAGGAACGTTATTTAACGCCAACGTCTTTCATCCAATCAACACATAATACAGTTGGTGGACAAGTGGCTTTACATTTGGGATGTAAAGGCTATAACTTTACTTATGTACACCAAAATAGCTCCTTCGAATCGGCCTTACTCGATGGTTTCTTACAAGTTAAAGCAGATGAAGTTGCCAATGCTTTGATTGGAGGAATTGATGAGGTAGGAAAAACAACCATCATTAATCAACAATTGGCCCAATTAGTCAATACGGTGGATACCATTTTTGACAAGGGAATCAATACGGCTGAAGGCGCTACTTTCTTTGCTTTAGATCACAAACAAACCGAAACAAGTTATGCAGAAGTTGTGGATATCCACATTAGCAATACAAGGGAAGTAATGAATATCACTTCTTTTTTGCAACAACATAATTTAGCTGTGGAAGCCCTCGATGTTGTCTATGTGGGAAGTTGTAACTTACCTGTTGATCAAGATTATTTTGATGCAATTTATCACAGCTGCAACCAAGCTGAAATCGTAACGTATAAAGAATATGTCGGTCACCATCATACCGCTTCGTCTTTTGGTTTATTATTAGCCGCAGAACGAATGAAAAGAGATGAAGGGGTACAGTATATTCTCTTATACAATCAATTTCAGGGAAAAGATTGTAGTTTTATTTTGTTGAAACGATGTGGAGTAAAATAGTCCTTGGAATTACCCTAATCTATACGGGGATTGTGCTGTATTTAGCTGTAAGTACAAGCGTGTCTCTTGTATGGTTAATTCCCGGATTACTTTTTTTTATCAGTTTATTTAGCTGGGGAGTGTTTGATATCCGATTGGGTTTCTTTATTCCAACGGTTGTTAAAAACCCCAACCCCTTACCTAAAACGATTGCCCTCACCTTTGATGATGGGCCTACCCCCTATACGCTTCAGGTTTTGGACTTGTTGAAACAGTATCAGGCAAAAGCGACTTTCTTTTGTATTGGGAAACAAATCGAACAATATCCAGCAATTGCCCAACGAATCGTAGAAGAAGGCCACACAATTGGCAATCACAGCTATTCGCATCCCAATAGTATGGGATTTCTCTCAACGGCTCAAGTCAAAGCAGAAATTGTACAATGTGATGCTGTCATTCAGAAAGTCTTACACATTCAAACGCCTTTTTATCGTCCCCCTTTTGGGATTACCAATCCACATATTGCCAAGGCGCTTCGTCAAACGAAACACCGAGTTATCGGTTGGACTAATCGATCCCTTGATACGGTAATGCAAGACGATAAAGCCATTTTTAACCGCGTATATAGCCGAATTGATAGACAAACCATTGTATTGCTACACGACACCAGTGAGTCTTCTGTAAAGGCCTTAGAAAGACTTTTAAAACAATTGCAACAAGACAAGTATAAAATGGTTAATTTAGTAACGTTCTTAAACGAAGATAAATCATGAGAAAATTAATTTTTACTGCTTTAGTATGGGGAATAAGCCTCGTTGGGTTTAGCCAAGAAAAAGCCATGACAACGGAAGAGAAAAACGCATTTACAAAAGAAATTGTCCGTACAACTAAAGATATAAAAACCCTTTCAACTGATTTTGTGCAGTATAAAAACATGAGTTTCATGTCGAAAGAAATCGAATCCAAAGGACAAATGCAATTGAGTGTACCCAATAAACTTCTTTGGAAGTACACTAGTCCTTTCGCCTATAGTATTGCCTTTACGGATAACAAGATTACGATTAACGATCAAGGAAAGAAAAATAAAATCGATATTGGGAACAATAAAAAATTTGCCAAAATCAACACCCTGATTGTGGGGAGTATCAGTGGAAATATGTTTGATGAAAAAGAATTTACCATTGGGTATTTTAAAAACAAAAATCGACGTATTGCTAAATTAGTTCCACTGAGCAAGGAAATTGCACAGTACATTAGTGAGATTGTGTTGTATTTTGACGAAGGACAAAATACAGTGTCTGAAGTAAAGTTGATTGAACCTTCAGCAGATTACACCCGTATTGTGTTTACCAATAAAAAAGTAAATACGCAATTAGATGAAAAAGCTTTTACTAATTAGTTTCGCTCTTTTGTTCTTGTCTTCATGCAAGAGCTATTACGGCCCTAATACCCGAAAAGAAGAGTATACCAAAGGCGTATTTACAGTTGCAAATACCTATTTTGCCACTGTCGGAGAAGAGCATATTTTTCGTGCTCATATTCAGGTATTCAAAAAGGAATTGAGCGGTTTATTGGTGGTAAAACGCATGGATGAACACCTACATCGCGTTGTTTTAACTTCTGATTTCGGGAATACCCTTTTCGATTTTTCGATTTATAAAGACAAGCCTTATGCGATTAATTACGTGATGCCCGATTTGGATAAAAAAATCATTCTCAACTTCTTAGCTAAAGATTTTAGCTATTTGGTAGAAGATACTTATACCCTGAATGCCAAGGCAACACAACGTGATACAACGGTTTACAAGGGCTTATACAAAAAGAAAAAAACCTTTGTTGTTGTCAATCAACAGGAGGAAGTAACAGAAGTCATCGCTGCTAGTGCTCGAAAACCTAAAATTGTTTTTACCTATGCAAAAAAAGGAGTGGCCTTGGAAATAAAACACCAAAACTTCCCTTTATCCATTCAGTTAACACCATTAGAAAATGAAGATAACCGATGAGTACAACATTATTTGTTCTCACTTGTGTATGTATTAGCCTAGGGAGCATCAATACAACCCATGCACAAAAGCGATTTAAGCCAGGTCTTCGTGGAGGAATGGTGGTATCTACCCTAACGGATTTAGACGCGAACTATAAAACCGACTACTATGTAGGTACGCAATTTCCCATTCGATTAACTCGCTTCTATACGCTACAACCCGAGTTATCTTATATCCGTTTAGGTGCAAAAAATACGGCTATTTGGCAAGCAAGAGCGGAGAGCTGGGGAAATAATACAGGTGTTTTCGAAGAAGCAGATGTGAATATGTCATATTTAGATTTTATTATGATGAATAAAATTCACTGGGGAAAATTCAATGTACATGGCGGAATTGGAGTTGCTTTTTTGACCGAAGGAAATAAGTACACGGATTATAATTTTGATATGACGTGTACCGCTGGATTTGGATATGTCTTGATGAAAAATATAGGAGTGGAAGCAAGATTTAGGTACGGCGTAATGGGACTTATTTCATTAAAAAAGGAAGATTCCTATGAATTAGGGAGTAATAGCGACATTAAAGATTTAAGTGTACAACTGGGCTTAACCTATTCCTTCTAAACTGTAAAATAACCAATACCTTATAAATTATGATTAAAAAACTACTATTGATTACTTGTCTAGCTTTAGGAGTTACAGCTAGTACACACGCACAAAAGCGATTTACACCGGGGCTTCGCGGAGGTTTGAGTTTATCAACCATTACGCATGCGGAAGCTGACTATAAAGCTGGTTTCTATGTAGGAGCACAATTTCCTATTCGCTTAGCGAGTTTTTATACGCTACAGCCCGAGTTAAACTACACCATGCAAGGAGCGAAAAATGCCAACTTATCCTATGTGAAAAATAACAGTTGGAATAATAGCTGGAATGACCCTTCTTACCAGGGAGTAGTGGAAGATGTAAATTTATCCTACATCGATATTAACGTAATCAATAAATTCCGATTTAAAGATTTTAACCTCCACGTTGGACCTGGACTTGCCATTATGACTAGCGGAAGAAGTAAGACTGATTTCTACGGAGATTTAACGCTAAATTTTGGTGTGGGGTATCAAATTACAGAACAATTGGGAGTAGAAGCTCGTTATAGACAAGGCGTTGTACGTGTAGTGGACAAGGATGATTACTTCTGGGACAACTATTGGTATGAGAATGATAGTTATAACTCCAGTTTTCAATTGGGATTAACTTTTACGTTTTAATAAAAAATAAAACTCTCTTCCTTCAAGAAGGGAGTTTTTTTAGTTGTAAATTATAAGGTAAAAGCCATTTACATCAATACGAATGGTTTTTCCATTACTATATGTATTTTTTAATTAGTTTTGTGAAATCAAAAACGCAATCTGATATTTTATGTTGATAAAGGATTTTTATCGTGTAGTTTCCATTCAAAATGAGGAAACTGGTTATCAAGCTGTCATTGAACTCAATAAAGAACATGCGGTATTTGACGGACATTTTCCCGACAATCCTGTGATGCCAGGTGTTTGTATGATACAAATAATCAAAGAGTTGGTTGAGAGTACAACACGTAAAATACTTTTTATGCAACAAGTATCAAATGTGAAGTTTATGGCACTCATCAACCCTCAGGTAGAACAGACCTTGGTTGTGAATTTCTCCATTGAAGAACAAGAGGATCTGCTAAAAGTGAAAAGCAGTATTCAATTTCAAGATGTTATAGCGCTCAAAATGAGCAGTGTGTATACCCAAAAATAAGAAAAGATGAAAGTAGCATTGATTTGGATAATCAGTTTTATTAGCTTTTTTCAAGTTTCAACAACTGATTTGAGTAAGAGTTTTCAGCAAGCGAGTTTGTCTGCTGAACAAGCACAAGCGTTTTATGAAAAAACCTTGACCAGTAAGGATGAATCAGCGATAGTTTACAAAGGGGCTGCCTTAGTAACCTTGGCAAAATTTGAAAAGAAAATCCGAGATAAAAAAGAATTGGTGAAAGAAGGAGCATTGATGATTGAAGCGGCTATTGAAAAAGAACCTACCAATGTTGAATTCCGATTAGTGCGCCTGATTATTCAAGAAAATACACCTAAAATTGTCGGCTATTATAAAAATATCGACAGTGATAAAACGATGATTGTCAAAGAGTATAGCCATCAATCGACAGCTCTAAAGAAATGGATTAAATCCTATGCTGAAGAATCGAAAGCCTTTACTGCTGACGACCGGAATAAACTGCTTTAACAAGCAAAACGATGATAACACAAAATCTTGAAAACGATACTAGTAAGCTAAAAGAATGGGGTATTTGTATCCTAATTCCAACCTATAATAACCACAAAACGGTAGCACGTGTTTTAGAGGGAGTATTCGCTTATACAACAGATGTGATTGTTGTAAATGACGGATCTACAGATCAAACGCCTGCTATTTTGGAGGCCTATCAGCAGCAAATGACGCTGATACACCTTCCTGAAAATCGAGGAAAAGGAAATGCTTTACAAGTTGGATTTGCCAAAGCAAAGGCCATGGGATTCTCCTATGTTATTACGATTGATTCCGATGGACAACATTATCCCGCGGATATCCCTGTTTTTGTTCGGGCTCTGGAACAAGCCAAAAATAAAAATCTTTTGTTGATTGGCTCTAGAAATATGAATCAAGAAGGAGTGCCTAGAAAAAGTAGCTTCGGAAACAAGTTTTCTAACTTTTGGTTTTGGTTTGAAACGGGAATTTCCCTTTCAGATACCCAATCGGGCTATCGTTTATATCCTTTACACCAACTAGCAAAGCGATACTATACACGTAAATTTGAGTTTGAAATAGAAGTTATTGTACGTGCCGCTTGGAACAATGTTGAGGTAAAAAACGTACCGGTACAAGTGCTATATGATAGCAGTGAACGCGTGTCTCACTTTCGTCCCTTTAAAGATTTTACGCGAATTAGTATTCTTAACACAATCTTGGTATGTATCACCCTATTGTATAGTATCCCAAGAAACTTTTTTCAAAGCTTTAAAAAAAAAAGTTTTAAAGCCTTTGTAACAGAAGATGTGCTAGGAAGTAATGATACGGCTTCAGTCAAAGCCTTGTCTATTGGACTGGGAACCTTTATTGGTTTATCGCCGCTTTGGGGGTTGCATTCGTTTTTGGCCATTTTTTTAGCCATTACTCTTCGACTGAACAAAGTGTTAGCGTTTGCTTTTTCCAATGTCAGTATACCACCGATGATCCCTTTTATCGTGTATGCCTCCCTGCAATTGGGCTATTTTATGGTGCCAAATGGAACACAGCATATCCTAATCAGTGAATTTAGCTTTACCGCGATTTCAGAGCATCTGTGGCAATATATTTTAGGTAGCTTTGCACTTGCTGTGATGGCCAGTTTTTTCCTGGGCTCTATCAGCTTCTTTATGCTCTCAATCGCTCAAAAACAGAAAAAGTAAAAATGGCAAATTGGTTTTATAAAATATATCAATGGGCAGAGAAAAATAAACTATTATTTTTCCTTAGCGTAGTCTTGTTTATCAGTTGCATGGCATTTGGGGCATGGAAAATTAAATTTGAAGAAGATATTACCCGCATTTTGCCCAAAAGCGAAAAATCCAATGTAACGGCAAAAGTATTGGAACAATTGCGGTTTTCAGATAAGATTACTGTTATTATTGAAAAACAGAATGGGGGGACAACAGATGATATGGTTGAGTTTGCCTCCAACTTACTTGATACTTTAGCCACAAAAGAGGAATATATCAAACATATTCAAGGTAAAATTGAGGATGAAAATATCAATGAAACGATTGCGTTTGTCTATCAAAATTTACCTTTGTTTCTAGATGAAGCTGATTATAACCTATTAGATCAGAAAATCCAATTGGATAGCGTAGCTCCGACAGTAGAAGCCAACTATAAAACCCTTGTTTCTCCTACAAGTTTGGTGGCCAAGCAATTCATTCAACAAGACCCTTTTGGCATCGGATTTATCGCCTTGAAAAAGTTGCAAAAACTCAATATAGGCGATGGATTTCAGTTGATTGATGGGTTTTTGTTTAACAAAGAAGAAGATAAATTACTGCTGTTTATTGATCCCGTTTACAGCGGAAGTGATACGGCGCATAATACGGCATTTATTCAATTTCTAAACGGCGTAAAAGACCATTACAATACCAAACAAGAGCAGGTTACCCTGGATTATTTCGGTGCCTCATTCGTCGCTGTTGCTAACGCTACACAAATTAAAAGTGATATTCAGCAAACCGTAGCAGTTTCCATCACCATTTTGATGATTTTGCTCATCGCCTTTTATCGAAGAATCACCATTCCGATTATTCTGTTTATCCCTACGTTTATTAGCGCCTTAATAGCTCTGTTCGTCTTGTATTTCACCACGGACGCTATTTCTGCTATATCGCTGAGTATTGGGGCAATATTGATTGGTATTACCATTGATTATGCCCTGCATATTATGACGCATTACAAGCATTGTAAGGACATCAAAGTGCTGTATCAAGAAATCACCAATCCGATTATGATGAGCGCTTCAACTACAGCAATTGCCTTTTTGTGCTTGGTTTTCGTCCACTCAGAAGCGTTGCGCGATTTAGGTGTTTTTGCTTCCATTACCGTCATGGGAGCGGGAGTAGTATCCCTTTTACTGATTCCTCATCTCTATAAACCTTCAGAAAAAGATCGACTAAATCAATCTCATTCGCTCTTAGATAAAATTGCTCATTTTCCTTTTGACCGTAGTAAAGTACTTTTAGGACTGTGTGGATTAGTGGTCATTATCAGTCTTTTTACCTTTAATAAGGTCAAATTTAATAGCGATTTATCCTCATTAAACTACTTCCCAGACGAATTAAAACAAGCGGAACAAAAACTAGAATCTACGGTTGATAGTGGTGCAAAATCACTTTATCTGACCTGTTTTGGTGATAATCTTGAGCAAGTGGTTGAACAAAATGTCGCCTTGGCGAAGCAATTAGAACAAGCTAAGGTCAAAGGAGAAATCTTGCATGTCAGTTCCTTAGGTGATTTTGTATTATCCACGCAACAACAGCGGGAGAAAATAGCTCTTTGGGAGTCTTTCTGGACAAAGAAGAACGCTCAGCTATTTCGAGATAAACTAATACAAGAAGGAGCTAAATATGGGTTTAATGAAACGGCCTATCAGCCTTTCTTTGCCTTGTTGAATAACAAGTTTGAACCCATAGGAATTCTCGATTATTCCGCTTTAAATCCAGAGATTATTGACGAATTCTTAATCGAAAAAAAGGGACATTATACCCTGAGTACCGTAGTCAAATTACCCGAAGAAAACAGAGCCGCATTTCTACAGCAGTTTCCTGCTACCGATCACTTTATTGTCATTGATCGAAAGGAGATGAACGAAACCTTTCTAGGTAATATTGTCAACGACTTTAATGACTTAGTTAACTATTCCTTTTTAGCTGTATTTGCAATTTTATGGCTGTTTTTTAAGCGAATTGAAATGGTCATCGTATCGATGATTCCCATCGTTATAACGGGTTTAATTACTGCAGGTTTAATGGGCTTATTTCACATCGAATTCAATATTTTTAGCACCATTGTGTGCACCATTATTTTTGGACAAGGGGTTGATTTTACCATTTTTATCACCAATGCGCTGCAAAAAGAATATACCACAGGAGAAGAAAGTATGCCAACGTATCGCGCTTCGATTATTTTAGCGGTACTAACCACCTTGTTGGCCGTGGGAACACTCGTTTTTGCTAAACACCCCGCATTGAAATCAATCTCGTTAGTTTCCATTATTGGTATGAGTGTTGCTGCGATTAATGCGTTTGTCATCTATCCTCGTCTTTTTAAAATATGCTTCGTCAATAGACAAAATAGAGGTAATTCACCCATTACCTTACGACTGTTTTTACACAGTATGCTCTCTTTTCTATACTTTGGCTTGTTTGGTTTTTTATATTCCTTATTTTCTAAAGTGTTCTTGCTTGTTGCACCCGGAAAAGAGCGAACGAAACTGCGTTTATTTAGCAAAGGAATGCAGGCCTATATGACTTCCGTCTTATACCTAAACGCATTTGTGCGTAAGAAGGTGAGAAACCCACATCGAGAGACCTTTGAAAAACCAGCCATTATCATTGCCAATCATACCTCCTTTTTAGATTCTTTAGTAATGGGTATGGTGTATCCCAATGTGGTGTACCTGGTGAATGATTGGGTATATAAATCGCCTATATTTGGTAAAGCCATTCAATCAGCTGGTTTTTATCGTGTCTCTGAAGGGGTGGACAACAGTATTGACCACCTCAAGAAAAGAGTGGAAATGGGCTTTTCACTTATGATTTTCCCAGAAGGAACACGTTCGCATTCTAACCAAGTACAACGCTTCCACAAAGGCGCTTTTTTCTTAGCAGAAACGCTACAACTGGATGTAGTACCCGTTTATATTCACGGAAATTCGGAAACAATACCTAAAGGAGATTACATCATTTACGATGGACATATTATCGCAACTGTTGGCAAGCGTATTCCACACAATGATCCTGCTTTTGGAACAACATATGCACAGCGAACCAAGGCGATTAGCAAGCATTATAAAGCGGAGTTTGCTCAAATTCGTACGGAGTTAGAAGGCGTGGACTATTTTAAAAAGAAATTATTTTTAGCTTATTTGTATAAGTTTCCTTATGTGGTGAAGGCTGTGAAAACAGACTATAAACAATACCGTCAGACGTATTTTGAATTAAATCAGCACCTTGGCGATGCTGCCCTTATTCATCATATAGCGGATGATTATGGACAACTTGATATGCTACTGGCGTTACAGCAAAGCAAGCGAAAAATTTACTGCTATATTGCAAATCAAGAATGCCGTGCAGTGGCGGCCACCCTCTATATCAACAAGAAAAGAAAAATTTACTATCTCGATCAATTGGAGGTGCACAAAAAATGTGATACTTTATTAATTAGTAGCGCGAATGTTGAATTAACAGCTGATTTTATTGCGGGGTATCAAACGGTCGTTGCCGTGAAAAAAGAAGGAGTACAAGTAGAAATAGAAGAAGGATTTACAAAAATTAGGGAGAATAACCACCTCGTGGTTTGGAATAGAATACAAGATGGAAAATAAATACGATGTAGTCATTGTGGGAAGTGGTATTGGAGGACTTGCTTCTGCCGTCATTCTTGCCAAGGAAGGGAAGAAAGTATGCGTATTGGAAAAAAATAACCAATATGGAGGAAACCTACAAACGTTTTCGAGAGAGAAATCTATTTTTGATACTGGAGTACACTACATTGGAGGGCTAGGAGAAGGACAAAACCTATACAAGTACTTCTCTTATTTAGGCATCATGGACAAGCTCAAACTCAAGCAAATGGATCCCAATGGCTATGATTTAATCTCTTTTGGAGAGGAGGGAATTCAATATCCGCACGGACAAGGATATGAAAACTTTGTTCAACAACTGCTGATTTATTTTCCAGAAGAAGAAAAAGCACTGCGTCAATACGTCGAGAAAATTCAAGCAATTTGCGACAGCTTTCCCATGTATAACCTCGAACAAGGAACAGGCTATAACGATCAGATTGTCTCGTATAAATTAAGCGATTTTTTAGATGAAATCACCACAAATGAAGAGCTTAAAGCAGTATTGGTTGGATCAAACTTTCTCTATGTCGCCAATAAGGAAAAAACGCCTTTGTATGTGCATGCCTTGACCGTTAATTCCTATATTCAAAGTGCTTGGCGCTGCATCAATGGTGGAAGTCAAATCAGTAAATTACTCATTGCCGAATTAAAAAAATACGGAGGTGAAATTTATAAAAATACAGCCGTAGTTAGTTTTGAATTTGACGGAGAAAAAATTATCTCTTGTACAACGAAAGAAGGAAAAGTAGTTGTCGGAAATCAATTTATCTCGAATATGAACCTGAAGGAAACCATCCGAATGGTAGGACCCAATCACTTTTCAAAACCGTTTGTCAAGCGAATTATGAGCTTGGAGGAAGTGACTTCTGTTTTTTCGCTCTACATCGTGTTCAAAAAAGATCAATTTCCTTATCACAATAACAATATTTACCATTATAAAAACAAAGAAGATATTTGGGATACGAATGGAAAGTGTATTCCAGGATGGCCCAATCTAGTGGTAGCATCGATGAATGCCAATAGTATGGAACAATCCTTTGCAGACAGCATGACAGCTATGACCTATATGGATTTCTCGGAAGTGGAACAATGGCAACATACGTACAACGTATCAACCATCAAGCAACTTGAAAAGCGTGAGGAGGACTACGAGCAATTTAAGGCAGAAAAAGCAGAATTACTTCTGCAAGAACTCGAGAAAATATATCCAGGGATTCGCCCTGCTATTCAAGGGATGTATACCTCTACCCCACTAACCTATCGCGACTTTATTGGGTCAGAAAAAGGAAATATGTACGGATTTATTAAAGATGCGAATAGTCCAATGAGGACCTTTATCTCCCCGCGTTCTAAAATCGGAAATTTATTTTTTAGTGGGCAAAATGTGCGTATGCACGGCATTATGGGGGTGACAATTGGAGCGTTTGTTACCTGCATGGAGATGATTGACCGCGAAATCTTAACCGAAAAACTAAATCAATATCGCGATGACACGGACCATACATAGAATTTTCTGTTGTATTCTACTTGCGCTATTGGTTGCAAATTGTGGAATTAAAAAAGGACTCAAAGATTTTCCGCACATTGAAAAATACGACACAATTGTGCCGCGGTTAACCTATGATACAGACTCTTTAAAAAGAACGACACAAGCCTATCTATATCACAACAAGCAAAAATTGTGGGAACTCTATGTACAAGGAGACCCTTATCAAATTGGTTTGCAAACAGGTGTCTTAACTCAAAAACTATATCAAAAGCAAGAAACGGTATTCTTTGCCAAGGTAGAGGAATTTGTTCCATCGGCGTTTAAGCAAAAAATGTTGGTTAAAATGCTCAAATTTTACAACCGACACCTCTATCGCTATATTCCAGAGGAGTTTAAAACAGAAATTTACGGAATATCACAGTATGCCACCGACCGTTTTACTTATTTAGGAGATCCTTATCACCGAAATTTATACCTCCATGGAGCACATGATATCGGGCATGCCTTTCAAGATTTGGCGCTAGTGGGCTGTTCTTCTTTAGCCGTTTGGGGGGAGAACTCCGAAGATGGTGGTCTGCTTATTGGCCGTAATTTTGATTTTTATGCAGGAGATGAATTTGCGGAAAATAAAATCATAGCTTTTGTTAAACCCAACAAAGGTCATGCTTTTATGTCCGTGACTTGGGGAGGAATGACGGGCGTGGTTTCTGGAATGAATCAAGAAGGGTTAACTGTAACGTTAAATGCGGGTAAATCAGCAGTCCCTTTAAAAGCTAAAACGCCAATATCTATCGTTGCCCGTGAAATTTTACAATATGCAGCTACCATTGAAGAAGCTATTGCGATTGCACAACAGAAAGAAGTGTTCGTCTCTGAATCAATTTTAGTGGGAAGTGCCCACGATCGAAAAGCTGTAATTATCGAAATAGCGCCTAAGAATTTTGGCGTCTATGATATGCCTAACGTCTCAACCGTTATTTGCTCCAACCATTTCCAAAGTGAAGCCTTTGCTCAAGACAAGCGAAATAATAAACAAATAGAAGAAAGTCACTCCCAATATCGCTGGGATAAAATAAAAGAAATTGTAGCGGAGGAACAACAACTATCTCCGCTAAAAATGGCACATTTACTGAGAAATACAACAGGATTAGACAATAAAGCACTAGGCTATGGCAATGAAAAAGCGCTAAATCAACTTCTCGCCCATCACGGAATTATCTTTCAACCAGAAAAGCGATTGGTTTGGGTGTCTTCGAATCCCTATCAACTAGGAGAATTTGTCGCCTATGATCTCAATGCCATTTTTTCCAATACCTTTGAACAAGTCCAAAGGTATGCCATTGATAGCCTAACGATTGCAGAAGACCCTTTTATACATACTCAAGCCTATGCTGATTATGAAACATTCAGAACGAAAAATCGCAAGATAGAACAGCAAATAAAGAACAAAGAGAAAATAGATACGGCGACCATTCAGGCCTATCAACAATTGAATCCAGAGTATTGGTGGGTTTACTACCAAACTGGCGTATACCACTACCAGCAAAAGGAATATCAATTAGCCAAACAAGCATTTGAACAGGCGTTGACTAAAGAAGTGACTACTGTAAATGCAGAAAATGAAATCAAGAAATACCTCAAAAAAATAAAGAGAAAATGGAACTAAATTCGTCAGTAATGAATCAATCCGTTGATGAGATAAAACATTTTCAGGAGCAAAAACTCAAAGAAGTTTTGCTTTATGTCACCCAATATTCACCCTATTATAAACGGTTGTATCAAGAACAACAGGTGGACCTCTCTGCGATTCAAACGCTGGAAGATCTTCCTCTATTGCCACTAATTACCAAGGATGACTTGCAGCGCCATAATGATGATTTCTTTTGTGTAGACAAAACGCAAATTATCGATTACGCTACCACATCAGGTACTTTAGGAGATCCAGTTACGTTTGGATTGACCGATAAAGATCTTGATCGCTTGGCGTTTAATGAAGCCACTTCGTTCTCCATTGCGGGCATTCAAAACGGGGATACGGTTCAGTTAATGACGACTATTGATCGTCGTTTTATGGCAGGACTAGCTTATTTTCTAGGGTTGCGAAAACTCGGAGCTGGTGTGATTCGCGTAGGTGCAGGAATTCCACAATTGCAATGGGATTCCATCCTTAAATACCAACCCAAATACCTAATTGGTGTTCCTTCTTTTTTGCTAAAACTTATTGATTATGCTGAAAAAGAGGGAATTGATTATAAAAATAGCAGTGTAAAAGGGGTAATCTGTATTGGAGAAGCGTTGCGTACTGCCGATTTACAACCGAGTATTCTCGCCCAACGCATTTTGGAAAAATGGCCGTTGGAGCTCTTCTCTACCTACGCTTCAACTGAAATGGGAGCAGCCTTTACGGAATGTCAGTATCACCTGGGAGGACACCTAATCCCAGAATTGATTATCACTGAAATCTTAGATGAAACCAATACCCCGGTGCAAGAAGGTAAATTGGGCGAATTGGTCATTACTACCCTTGGAGTGGAAGGGATTCCCTTGGTGCGCTTCAAAACAGGGGATATGGTTAGAAAACACACCGAAACTTGTGCATGTGGCCGTCACTCTTATCGATTAGGACCCGTAGAAGGACGTAAAAAACACATGATCAAGTACAAGGGAACGACCTTTTATCCACCAGCGATTCACGATATGTTAAACGAATTTAAGGCTATTCAAATGCATCTTGTAGAAGTACAAACCAACGAAATCGGAACGGATGAAATCCTTATCCGCATTGTGAGTACGGATACGTCTACTGAATTCATGAAACACATTAAAGATACGTTTCGTGCTAAACTAAGGGTAACACCTCGCGTGGCGTTTGAAACAAGAGAAGCCTTACAACCCATTGTGTTTAACCCATTAAGTAGAAAACCGATTACCTTTATTGATAAACGGGTGTAAGAAAATGAACAAAACAAAGTTTTAAATTTTATATATGATTTTACAGGCATTACAACTTTATAAAAACGATAGTTGTAGTATCTTTGTAAAAAATTAAGGAATCAAAATGGCTAATCAAGTTCGCGTGCGTTTTGCACCTAGTCCAACAGGACCTTTACACATTGGTGGTGTTAGAACAGCATTATTTAATTATTTATTTGCTAAACAGAATAACGGTGTTTTCTATGTGAGAATTGAAGATACCGATCAAAATAGATTTGTGCCTGGTGCAGAAGCCTATATTTTAGAAGCATTGGAATGGTTGGGTATTTTACCGGATGAAACGATGGGGAAAAACGAAAAGTTTGGTCCTTACAGACAGAGTGAACGCAAAGCACTTTACAAACAATACGCCGATCAATTGATTCAAAGCGGTTGGGCATATTATGCTTTTGATACAGCAGAAGAATTAGACGAACTGCGTAAAAACGCAGAAGAAGCAGGACAAACATTTATCTACAATCACAGCAATAGAGAGCAATTGAAAACCTCGTTGAAGCTGACTAAAGAAGAGGTCGATCAGTTGATTGCTACTGATGTACCTTACGTAATCCGCTTTAAAACACCTGTGAATGAAACACTTTATTTGAATGATATCATTCGTGGGGATATTAAATTTGAAACCAATCTATTAGACGATAAAGTGTTGTTTAAAAGCGATGGAATGCCAACCTATCACTTAGCGAATATCGTGGATGACCATTTAATGGAAACCTCCCATGTTATTCGTGGAGAAGAGTGGTTGCCTTCTATGCCTCTACACGAATTGCTATACAAAGCTTTTGGATGGGAAGCACCTAAATTTGCACACTTACCACTTATTTTGAAACCTGTAGGAAATGGTAAATTGTCCAAACGCGATGGAGATAAATTAGGATTCCCTGTATTTCCATTAGATTGGCAAGATCCTGTGTCAGGAGAAAAATCTTCGGGCTACCGCGAAAAGGGATTTTATCCTGAAACGGTGCTGAACTTTCTAGCGCTATTAGGCTGGAATGACGGTACAGATCAAGAAATCTTCTCTTTGGATGAATTGGTCGCTAAATTTGACCTAGGACGCGTCCACAAAGCAGGGGCTAAGTTTGACCCAGAAAAGAACAAATGGTTCAATCAGCACTACCTAAAACAGCAAAAAGACGTAGATCTAGCACAAGCGTTCCAAGTAATCTTAAAAGAAAAGGGAATTCAAGCTGCAGACGCTTATGTTGAACAAGTAGTCGCGCTAATTAAGGAACGCGCAACGTTTGTGTCGGATTTCTTTGAGTTGAGTGATTTCTTCTTCCAAGCACCTGTAACCTATGATCCAAAAGCATTAAAGAATTGGAAAGAAGATACTGGAGCATTGATGCAACAAGTAGGACAAGTGATACAAAAGATTGATCATTTTGAGGCAAGTAACATTGAAACAACCGTGAAAGCGTGGATCAACGAACAAGGCATTGGAATGGGGAAAGTTATGCAACCGCTTCGCGTAAGTATGGTTGGGGAACTAAAAGGCCCTGATTTATTTCAGATTATCGAATTAATCGGCAAAGAAGAAACGCTAAAGCGAATCAAACAGGCCATTACAACCCTATAAATAGAAAGAGAGCTACGCGTTAGCTCTCTTTTTTGTTAAAAATAATGTGTAATTTTATTCGCATAAATCTCAATCGCATGAAAAAATTAATTGCTCTTCTAACTGGAATCCTTCTGCTTTTTTCCGCTTGTGAAAAAAATGACAATGACACGGCTGATCGAGCAGAAAAAGAATGGACGAAGTTTATTCAAAAACACCTTATAGGCGAATGGAAACCCAATGGTATTGAAGTAAAACCTCTACTAGGAGCAGTTGTCCTGCAAAAAGATTATGCGGATTTACAACCTCCAGGAACCCAAGATATTTTAATCTTAAAGCAAGACTATACCGGCCAGTTCAATACGTTTTTACAACAAGGCCAATTGAAATCGATTCATTTCAAATGGTACCATAAACTAGAAGAATTAGGTGTGATTCTGGATGATAAACGCGAATTTAAAACCATACTCTTGCGCAAATCAAGCGAAGAACTTCGTGTGTCTATTCCGTTACAAGCGGTAATTGCTGATTTGGTAGCTTTTATTCCTGAATTAGAAGAAATTGATGCAACAGAAAGAGGACTTTTGTTTGTTCATTTTAATTTTGTTAAATAAATAATATTTATACGTTAAATTATTTTTAATTTATAGTAATAATAAGTTGTATATTTGAGGGTTAACTAAAAATGATTTTATGAAAAAACTAGTATTAACCTTTTCATTGGCTGCTCTTGTATTAGCAGGAACCGTTTCATGTAGTAGTGATGATAACAGTTCAGAGCAACAACAAAAACAAACCTTGGTGTTGGCTTCGGTTAATGGTACGGATGTAACAGTGAATGAGGAAGTTACTTTTGTGGTAACGGTTGGAACAGAAGTAGTTGAAGGCGTTCAAATTGAAGTAAACGGAAAGGCGGTGAAAAATCCACATGTCTTTGATGAAGGGGGAACGTATAAAGTGGTCGCCAAGAAAAATGGCTATAATCAAAGTAACGAGATTACCATCACGGTTTCGGAAGTCGGTATAGCTAAACAATTAAACTTGGAGGCTAGTCGATCTACTGTTACTGTTGGTGAAACAGTTACATTTACTATAACGGATGGCGTTGAAGCCGTGACAGGAGCAGAATTATTTATCGATGATACTAAAATTACCTCGCCTTATACATTTGCCGAAGAAGGAGAATTTCACGTTATCGCCAAAAAACAAGGCTATGCGACTAGTAATCGTGTAACGATTACCGTAGAAGCCGTTGTGGATGATAGACCTATTGTGGGTACTTGGATTCCAGTACACGTGAAGGTAGATGCTCTAGGAATGACTGTAGCGGATATGGCGTATCCTAAAAAGGAAAATTGTGATGATGATACCTTGGCGTTTAACAGTGACCAAACAGTTAAATTTGACTATCACGAGGAAAACTGTGACCTGAAAACAACGGGAGCGGATTGGTCAATCAATGGAAGTGTCTTGACGATGACTTTATTCGGTCAGGCGATGACGGTTGATGTGGTAGAAAACTCAGCGACAAAATTGGTGATTAAAGCGAAAGGAACGCAATTCGAAGCCTTAATTCCAATTTTAGTACCGGATTTAGCGAGTAGTATTCCTCCAACTTTATTAGGTTTAGCAGATGTGCAATTAGAATTGAAGAAATAAGCATGAAAATCTCCAGCAATGGAGATTTTTTTGTATTTTAACCTACGATTAAATAAAATTTGTTATGTATTTACTATTTCTTATTCCCGTACTGATTATCTTTTTTATGAGCTTCTTTACGGTCAAACAACAATCTTCCGCTATTGTCGAGCGCTTTGGTAAGTTTAACAGTATTCGCCACTCAGGTTTACAGCTAAAAATTCCTGTAGTGGATCGTATTTCTGGCGTGGTGAATTTGCGTATCCAGCAATTGGATGTGATGATTGAAACCAAAACCAAAGACAATGTTTTCGTTAAGCTTAAAGTTTCGGTTCAGTTTAAGGTAATTGCTGATCGCGTATATGATGCCTTCTATAAATTGGAATACCCACATGATCAAATTACGTCTTATGTATTTGACGTGGTACGTGCAGAGGTGCCTAAATTGATTCTAGATGATGTTTTCGAGCGAAAAGACAATATTGCCGTAGCTGTAAAACGCGAATTGAACGAAGCCATGACAACCTATGGATATGATATCATCAATACGTTAATTACGGATATTGATCCTGATATTCAAGTGAAAAATGCGATGAATCGTATCAATGCTGCTGATCGTGAAAAAGTAGCAGCAGAATATGAAGCGGAAGCAAGTCGAATTCGAATCGTAGCGAAAGCGAAAGCCGAGGCAGAATCGAAGCGCTTACAAGGACAAGGGATTGCAGATCAACGTCGCGAGATTGCACAAGGATTGGTAGAAAGTGTAGATGTATTAAATAAAGTGGGAATCAATTCACAAGAGGCTTCTGCTTTGATTGTAGTGACGCAACACTATGATACCCTACAGGCAGTGGGAGCAGATTCAAGATCGAACCTTATCTTATTGCCGAATTCACCTACAGCAGCAAGTGATATGCTAACTAATATGGTGACGTCTTTTGCGGCGAGCGCAAAGGTCTCCGAAATGAATAATGCGGCAACTAATAAGCCCGCTAAGAAAGAAAATACCGACAAACGAGAGTAACTCTCAAAAAAAAATAGGAAGCCTTAAAAAGGCGTAAAATAAAAAAGCGTTGCTTGTTTATCACGAGCAACGCTTTTTTTATGTGATTATTTTCTAAACTTTCGAATGAAATACTTGAGAATAGACGTCACAAGTAAGGTCTGAATACCTCCTGAGTTTTTTAATAAAGAACCCGCTGAACCCAATGCATTGCGAAGTAAGTTCTCGGGAGCAACCTCGTCCCTTAATTCCTCTAAGGCTTGGTTTATTCTTTGATAATGGATTTCTTTCTCGAGACGCAAAATCTGTAAATCGCGATTAATTTGTTCAATGGATGAATAACTCTTTCTCATAGTACTAGTATTTGCAATCTTACTCATTAAAAATAGCTTCGGAAAGCTTTTTAATTAAAGGTCTATCAACAATGTATTTTCGACAAGTAAAGACAAGAATGCTGATTAATAAATAAAACAATCCCACATAAAGAAAACCAAGGGATATGCTTCCTATTTGCTCTCCTATTGCAAAAGCTACAGACAGCGATAAAAACAATAGAGAGAGAAGAAGAAATACACCTACTACAAAGATTGTCATAAAAATAATCGCTGTCTTAGCTGTAATCTTAAATCCCCACAAGCGGAAGTAATCCAAACTCGTATTGACATACTGTTCAGAATGCTCCTTAATCTCGTTGATGTTGTTTTTTATTTCTTGGAATGCCATGCCTTAGTCTCTGTATAAAGGATTATTTCTTTGTGTTTTCTGCTAATTCTTTGCCTTGCTTTTTAAGCTCCGCTAATTTTTGCTCTAAAGCCGAAATAACTTCATCTCTTTTTTTACCAGCAGAATTAATGAATTCCTCAATTCCGTCTTCAATGCTTTCGGATTTGCGATTCACTACACTCTTTACTTGTTTTTTTAAATCCTCAATTTTATCGGATAACTCATCTTTAGACTCATCAAACGATCTTTTGATTTTTTTTCTTGTCTTTTTTCCTGAATCTGGAGCAAAAAGTACTCCTATCCCTACTCCTATTGCTGTTCCTGCCACTAAGGCCGCTAATGTACTACCTAAACGATCTGTCATAATAATTATTTTTTATGGTTATAACATAAAGTTAATAAAAAAAAGACACTTTTACGCGTTAATATAACGTTAAAAGTGTCTTTTTTACTTATTTTCTTGTGAAAATTAATTTTGATCAAGCTTCGCCCATGTATCTCGTAGTCCTACTGTTTTGTTGAAAACCAACTGGTTAGCTTTACTGTCTTTATCTACACAGAAGTATCCCATGCGTTGGAACTGGAATTTGTCTCCTTCTTTTGCTTCTTGTAAGCTCGGCTCAACATAACCCTTAATTACGGCTAGTGAATCAGGATTGATGAATTCTAAGAAGTCAACCTCCTTGTTACCATCAGGATTTTCGTTGATAAACAAACGATCATAGATGCGAATCTCAGCTTCTACTGCATGTGGAATAGAAACCCAGTGAATCGTTCCTTTTACTTTGCGTTTGCTCGCCTCAGAACCACTTCCACTTCTGCTGTCTGGATCATATGTAACGTGAATTTCAGTAATAGTACCGTGCTCGTCTTTTACTACGCTTTCCCCTTTAATGATGTAGGCGTTTTTCAAACGCACTTCTTTTCCTAAGGTTAAACGGAAAAATTTGCTATTTGCTTCTTCTTTAAAGTCTTCTCTTTCAATGTATAGCTCTTTTGAAAAAGGCACTTTTCGGAATGTCATTACTTCTTCCTCTGGATTGTTTTCTGCATCTAACCATTCTTCTTGACCTTCAGGATAATTGGTAATCACCAATTTAACTGGATCGAGAACTGCCATTACACGAGGAGCAATTTTATTTAAGTCTTCACGTACACAGAATTCTAGAAGAGAAACGTCAATTAAATTATCGCGTTTTGCAATTCCAATCGTATCTGCATAGTTGCGAATGGATGCTGGAGTATACCCCCTTCTTCTTAAACCAGAAATGGTTGACATTCTCGGATCATCCCATCCCGTTACGTGTCCTTCTGCTACTAACTTGGCTAGTTTTCGCTTACTCACTACGGTGTGGGACAAGTTTCTACGTGCAAATTCACGCTGTTTTGGACGGATATTCCCCTCTTCTACTACTTGGTCTAAGAACCAGTCATAGAGTTCGCGGTGTGGTAAAAACTCAAGTGTACAGAACGAATGTGAAATGCTTTCTAAGTAATCACTTTCTCCATGTGCCCAGTCGTACATCGGATAAATACACCATTCGTTTTGTGTACGGTGATGCGCTTTATTGATGATGCGGTACATAATGGGGTCACGCATTAACATATTGGTGTGTGCCATATCAATTTTGGCACGTAAGATATGTGTTCCTTCTGCAAATTCCCCTTTTTTCATGCGCTCGAATAAATCCAAATTCTCTGCTACACTGCGATCTCGATAAGGACTATTAACTCCTGCTGTGGTAGGGGTTCCTTTTTGTTGGGCCATTTCTTCAGAAGTTTGGCTATCTACATAAGCCTTACCTGCCTGAATCATGCGTATAGCCCAATCGTATAATTGCTGGAAATAATCGGATGCATACACTTCATTTGCCCATTGATATCCTAGCCATTCTACATCGTATTTGATTGCGTCAACAAATTCCTGCTCTTCTTTTGAGGGATTCGTATCGTCAAAACGCAAGTTTACTGGCGCATTGTACTTTAACCCCAATCCAAAGTTTAAACAAATAGAACTCGCATGACCTACGTGTAAATAACCATTAGGCTCAGGCGGAAAACGGAAATGTAGTTTTTCTGTTGGCAAACCATTTTTTAAATCTTCTTCAATGATTTGCTCAATAAAATTTAATGATTTCTCTTTTGTTGACATGGATATAAATATTATAACTACAAAGGTATCAAAAAACTATAGAAGTTAGATGTATTTTGCCTGGACAAAAGCGGATATCTAACTAAAAATAGTCGTAATTTTAGCTTTTAAATTAAAAGAAGGACACTATGGGAATTATTAGGCTCAACAATATCAGAACATTTTCGTTCCACGGCTGTATGCCAGAAGAAGCAAAAATCGGATCGGAATACCGCGTGGATGTAACGGCAGCGGGAAGTTTTAGAGATGCTGCAGCAACGGATCAACTCGTGCATGCTATCGACTACGTACAGGTGAACCAAATTGTCAAAGAAGAAATGGATAAACGTGCGAATTTGTTAGAAACGGTTGTGCAACGTATTATCGATCGCATCTTGTTAGAAATACAACTGGTAGAGAAAGTAACCGTAGCTGTTTCAAAAATTAATCCCCCAATTGGTGGAGATGTTGAATACGTAACAGTTGAAATGCAGGGAGTTAGATAGTGTTGTCACGATTGGAAGCAAAAAACTCACTAAATAGGTTTTTAAATTTAAAAAATAGTAGTAAGTTTGCATCCAATTAATGGATACGGCATCGTGTCCGAGTGGCTAGGAAGCGGTCTGCAAAACCGTCTACAGCGGTTCGAATCCGCTCGATGCCTCAGAAAAAAGGATAGCATGTGCTATCCTTTTTTTGTTTACAGTGTACGGTTAATTTTTTTAGAGACTAATTTAGCTAGTCAGATAATTCACTCATCACGGTTCACCCTCCCTACACCTATCACGGTTCACGCATCACGCATCACGCATAACTATATAATTCTCACTAGGATATAAATAAATTTCATTTTTATGTAAAAAAAATACGTGAAACTATTGACAGATTGAATTTTTGCCGTATATTTGCACTCACGATACCGAAAGCGGGGTGTAGCGTAGCCCGGTCATCGCGCCTGGTTTGGGACCAGGAGGTCGCAGGTTCGAATCCTGCCACCCCGACTTACTAAAAGCTCTAACGAAAGTTAGGGCTTTTTTTGTTTAGTTAACTGTAAACTAAAAAAGGATAGCGCAAGCTATCCTTTTTCTATTTTCGTTCCAATCGAGGAATCGGTAAGTTTAATTCTTTATCTGAAGTTGGAATAAAAGCTTTGGCCATAATTACCAACCCAAAAATCATGAGTAATATACTGCTGATTTTTTTCACTTTTAAAATGTTTTCTGCCGTTAACTTCTTTCGCAATTGTTTGGCTAAAAGAATTTTGAACACATCCGTGACAAAATAAGCCGCTATGGCAAATAAAAAGAAGATAAACATCCGCTCAGTATCCATATCCATTTTAGGTCCCAACGTGATGATAATAGCCAACCAAAAGCCTAAAACACCTACATTGATAAAGTTCAATAAGAATCCTTTGACAAAGAGGTTGAGGTATTCTCTTTTTAAGTTAGGTGGCGCAATCTGAATGGTGTGTACTTGTACTTTCTTGAGCTTAACGAAGGAAATAATTCCATAGGTCAGCATTAATAATCCGCCAAAAATAAACAGAGCTGGATCATCTTTAATAGAGTTTATTAAGCGAAAACTACTGAAAAAGGCAATGGTGAAAAACAGGGCATCGGCTAAAATTACACCCATATCAAAAGCTAGAGCTGCCCGAATTCCCCTCGTTATACTGGTTTCAATAAGAATAAAAAAAACAGGTCCAATCATGAAACTTAGGAAGAATCCTAAGGTAACCCCTGTAATTAAATCATCGATCATGTACCACAATTAAAAATGCCAATATAGTTTATATATTGGCACCTATGTTTATTACCTATGGCAAGGTACGGCTTTTTATAAGAAAAGTATCAAAAAATAAATACTTTTAGTCCTCTTTTTTGATACTCCCCCCCATGACTACCTTTTCATTTATTTGTTTTGGTTTTCCAAAGATGATGATCTCCCCTCCTGCTCTAGTCTTTGCATCAACTAAATCCGTGGCATTCACTTTGGCAATTCCCCCTGCATTAACCGTCACCGTGGTTGTTTGGCTCTTGAGTTTTTGGTTGTAAACCGTAGCTCCAGCATTGGCCAGGATATCTTGGGTATTCGTTTTACCTGTTAAGGTAATTGTCCCACCAGTATAGCTTCGAACAACTAGTTTCTCCGCCTCTATCTTTAAAGCAACCGCAGCACCTGTTTTGCTGTGAATTGTTAAGTCTTTCGCTTTTACAACCTCTTTACTTTCAATAGTAGCTCCTTCTTCTGCAATAATTTCTTCCAGTTCCTTGTAGTACAATTTTACTTGTGTATTGCTCCCCTGAAAACTATTAGCAAAGTTCATTTTAATCTTTAAGTTTCCATTCTTATTGACAAAAGTAACCTCTTGGGTATTACTTCCAGAGACTTCCATTTTGGTTTCTTTGGCAGGAATTAACGTCAGCTCGATTTTATCGAAGACATTTACGCGTTTAAATTCCCCCACTTCTCTTACATCCTGTGCAAATCCTATCGTGCCATAAAGGACAACAAATAATAAAGCGATTTTTTTCATCTTAGCTTAGTTTTTGTACGTAATTAAAGTCTAATTGTTTTTTGACTAAATCAGCCTTTTTAACCGTAACCACAACTGTATCTCCTAATTGGAGCGTGTTGTGTGTGGCTTGGCCAATCAGTGCATATTGCTTTTCGTCATACACGTAATAATCTTCTTTAATTTCGCGTATGCGTACCATACCCTCACATTTATTCTCGATAATTTCCACGTAGATACCCCATTCTGTAACACCGGAGATAACACCCGTGAATGCTTTGTCCTGTTGGTCTTGCATGTATTTTACCTGCATATACTTAATACTGTCTCGCTCCGCATTAGCGGCTAAATTTTCCATAGCTGAACAGTGTTTACATTTTGTTTCATACTCCTCTACATTAGCGGAATTTCCACCCTGTAAGTAGAATTCCAATAAACGATGAGCCATCACATCGGGATAACGACGAATAGGCGACGTAAAGTGCGAATAGTAATCAAAGGCCAACCCATAATGGCCAATGTTTTGCGTCGAATAACTCGCCTTACTCATACTTCGAATCGCTAAGGTATCTACCAAATTCTGTTCTTTTTTCCCTTGTACGTTTTTCAGTAATTCGTTGAGGGATTTGGAAATTGTATCTCTTGATTTAAAGTTTAACGAGTGACCAAATCGAGAAATAACCGCTTGTAAACCAAATAATTTGTCTTGATCAGGTTCATCGTGAATACGATAAACAAAGGTTTTCTTTTGTTTACCAATGAATTCAGATACTTTGCGATTCGCCAAAAGCATAAACTCCTCAATGAGGTGATTCGCTTCCTTGGCTTGTTTAAAGAATACACCTACAGGTTCACTTTCTTCATTTAAGTTGAATTTCACTTCTACTTTATCAAAGGAAATCGCCCCAGCTTTCATGCGCTTCTGACGCAAGACAATCGCTAATCGATTTAGCGTTAGTACGGCATGGGCCACTTCTTCACTTACTTCTTGTGCTTCACCCGTAATTGAAACGGATTCGGGAATCGTGCGGTCTTGGGTTTCGATGATGTATTGCGCTTCTTCGTAAGCCATGCGTTGATCCGAATGGGTGACAGTACGTCCAAACCACGAATTAACGAGTTCTCCTTTGGTGTTCATCTCAAATACAGCTGAAAAAGTGTATTTATCTTCATGTGGTCGAAGGGAACAAGCGAAATTGGATAGTACTTCTGGTAACATGGGAACAGTACGATCCACTAAATATACAGACGTAGCACGGTGAAAGGCTTCGTCATCTAAAATGGTTCCTTCTTGTACATAGTGCGAGACATCAGCAATGTGTACCCCAATCTCGTAGTTTCCATTTTCTAAGGTTTGGAAGGATAACGCATCATCAAAATCTTTCGCATCTTTTGGGTCAATAGTGAAAGTCAGAACTTCACGCATATCGCGACGTTTGGCCACTTCCTCTTCCTGAATCGAAGTATCGAGCTTGTTGGCAAACTCCTCCACTTCTTTTGGGAATTCACTCGGTAAACCATATTCCGCAAGAATCGCATGGATTTCCGTATTGTGCTCTCCTTGTTTACCCAAGACTTTTACGACTTTACCAAACGGACTATCTGCTTTTTCTGGCCAATCTTCTAAATCAACCAAAACAACATCTCCCGGTTGTGCATCCAAAAACTTGTCTTTGGGAATGAAAATATCTGTGTACATCTTGGCATCTGCCGTAGTAACAAAAGCAAAGTTTTTCTGCATTTCAATTACTCCAACAAATTGAGTACGGTGACGTTCCAATACTTCAACAACTTCGCCTTCTGGCTTTCTGCCCTTGCGCTTGTTGTAGATATAAGCCTTCACTAAGTCGCCATCTAATGCTTTGTTTAGGTTGTTTGTCGGAATGAATACATCCTCTTCTAATTCTTCACTAACCAAATAAGCCGTTCTCTTGCTGGTCATATCAATATGACCTTCTACATAGTTTGCTTTCGGTACAAAGCGGTATTTACCCACTTCGACTTCTTCAATTAAGGTTTTGGAAAGTAAGAATTTAAGTTCTTTAATAATCTCGTTTCTGCCTTGGGTGTCCACTACTTCGAGTTGGGCAGCAACTTGTTTATAGTTAAAAGATTTAGAAGGATTTTTTCCTAAAAATTTTAAAATCTTGTTCGAAAAATCAAATTGTTTTTTCTTTTTATGTCTAATTTTTTTTGCCATTTTTTTTGTTTTTTTCCCAGCTTTTTGGCCATGGAAAGTTGTTTAAATGTACGAAATACTCTTTATTCTAAGGAATAAAAGGCTATTTTTTGTGTTATTATTGTGAATTACAGGGGCTAAAAAGTGTGCTAATCTCAACTATATCTACAAATAGTTTTTCATTTTTTGGTAGAGGAAACAAGAGGAATCAGTTGAGGTCTAAGTCTTTTCAATGAGTTTCTTCTTGTTGTATTCCTTCAAAGTGTAATTCACCCAGAAAACTAAGGGCAAAAGTATTTCTTTTTTCTCATTTAGACGGCATTTATTTCTTTTTTCTCCCTTTTCACTTTCGGTTTTGGCCTTGTTTGGAGGCAAGATTGTTCGAGAATCCTTCAAGTATCCTTCGAGTTTACTTGGATATAATAGGTATTTGTCGAAGGATACTCGAAGAATGCTCGAAGGACTCTCGAAGGACTCTCGATGCATACTAGAAGCAGTATGCTTGCGGTATTTCGTTAACGAGAAGGAATATGATAAGTCGTGTAGTTTCAAAAAAAGGCATTGTGGAGGGGGACAAGATATTTTTGAAGGAAGTAAAACCTCTACTTTTTTTTGTACTTTAGGGAACCAACCAATAAAAACAAAAACAATTCATGAAAGCAATATCCTATGTGCACGGCGCTTCTAATATTCCACTATTAGGAGAGACGATCGGAGAGAATTTGAGAAAAATAACGGAATTATATCCCCAGAATGAGGCACTAGTAAGTGCACATCAAAAGTATAGAGCCACCTACCGCGAATTTTTTGAACAAACTGGCCAAGTGGCTAAGGCGCTTTTAGCGTTGGGAATTGAAAAAGGAGATCGCGTGGGGATTTGGGCTCCCAATTGTTATGAATGGGTGCTCTTGCAATATGCAACGGCGCGCGTGGGGGTGATTTTAGTCAATCTGAATCCAGCTTACCGTGCGCATGAGTTAGAGTTTGCCGTCAATCAATCGGAAATCAAGGCTATTGTCTCTGCTGAAGCGTATCGAAGCAGCGATTATCGCAAGATGATTTCACTAGTACGCGAAGATTGTCCTTCATTAAAAGAAGTTGTCTTCTTGGGACAAGAATGGGATGATTTCTTAACGAATGGGCAGGCGATTGACTCCACTGTATTGGCAGAGATAGAGGAATCTGTACAATTTGGTGAAGCTGTAAATATTCAATATACTTCTGGAACTACGGGGTTTCCTAAAGGGGTGACGCTAACGCATCACAATATTTTAAACAATGGTTATTTTATCGGTATTCGATTGAAATACACTGCAGAAGATCGCGTGTGTATTCCTGTTCCTTTTTACCATTGTTTTGGTATGGTAATTGGCAATTTGTGTTGTACCTCCCATGGGGCAACCATTGTTATTCCCAACGATAGTTTCGATCCTGCATTAACCCTAGAGGTAGTGGAACGCGAAAAATGTACATCGCTTTATGGAGTTCCTACGATGTTTATTGCGGAATTGCAGTTGCCCGATTTTAAGCAGTATGATTTGTCGTCTTTGCGCACAGGGGTGATGGCAGGGTCGCTTTGTCCAGAGCACGTGATGAAACGCGTGAAAACAGAGATGAATATGGATGAAATCAGTATTTGTTATGGGATGACCGAAACTTCACCAGTATCGACACAAACGCATATTGGCATTGACATTAAAAAACAAGTCAGTACGGTAGGGACGGTGCAAGATCACTTGGAAATTAAAATTGTTGATCCAGAAACGGGAGGTATTGTTCCGCGTGGAGAAGCAGGTGAATTGTGTACCCGTGGGTATTCGGTGATGCTAAAATACTGGAATAACCGCACCTTAACTGCTGAAGTACTGGATGAAAATCGATGGATGCATACAGGAGATTTGGCGACCATGGATGAAGAAGGATTTATAGCCATCACAGGGCGAATTAAGGATCTGATTATTCGTGGCGGAGAGAATATCTCACCTAAGTGGATTGAAGATTTCTTGTACACCCATCCCGATGTGGCCGATGTACAGGTAATTGGCGTACCGAGTGAAAAATACGGAGAAGAAGTTATGGCGTGGATCATCCTCAAAGAAGGAAAAACGGCAACAGGAGAGAGTATGCGTGCTTTTTGCGACCAGAAAATCGCCCATTATCGCATTCCCAAGTATTGGAAGTTTGTAACATCCTTCCCGATGACCATTTCGGGTAAAGTTAGAAAGGTGGAAATGCGTCAAATAGCCGTAGAAGAATTAGGATTATAAAAGGCAAAAGTTTTACCTTTGTCGTTGAATAATAACCCACAACACACATGAAAATAGCAATCGGAAATGATCACGCGGGGCCAGCTTATAAAAAGGCCATTGTCGATTTTTTACAAGCCAAAGGATATGAAGTAACAAACTATGGAACAGATAGTTTTGATTCAGTGGACTATCCAGATTTTGGGCATCAAGTAGCCACAGCTGTGGAAAACGGAACCGTAGATTTCGGTATTGTGATTTGTGGAAGTGGAAATGGAATTGCCATGTCAGCAAACAAACACCAAGGCGTGCGTTGTGCGTTGTGTTGGACCAAAGAAATTGCAGAATTAGCGCGTTTGCACAACGATGCAAATGTGATCAGTATCCCTGCGCGTTTTACGTCAATTGAACAAGCTGTTGCGATGGTAGAAACCTTCTTAGCAACCGCTTTTGAAGGAGGAAGACACGCCAATCGAGTGAATAAAATCGCTTGTTCGTAACTTGCCTTTTACCAGGTTTTCCAATCAGCTGAAGTAAACTTCCATTCAGGAGTGATGATGTGATCGCGGTCTATTCGATACCACGGATTGCCATCAGGAGAGGAGGGATTTTCTAGTACTTGGAGTTCTTGCGCAGGCATATAACTTTGGGCAAGCAATACGAGGCGATCTCCAGCTTCATTTTCAGCCATATCAATGACGATTACGGCATGACCATAAGGCCTGCCAGATTGCAATAAAATATCTCCAATTTGTACTTCGTTTTTGGGTACAGATTGGAGTTGTTGTTTTAAGGAACTCGTATTGGCGTACATGAAGATGTGTTCCAAATAGTTCCAATATTTTTGCGCAGAATAATCCCCCTTGACATAATCGGTATATGCACGTGGCTTTCCATCGTTAAAATGGAAGGAAATGGCGCTGTATTGCTTTTGTTGGTATAAGAAATCAGCGCGTAAACGCATGGCAGCATCCGCGCATTGATGCAAATCTTTGGTGCCAATGGGCAAATCCACCACAGAAGAATACACCTGAGGGGTATTCTTTTCTTTTCCATTGTAGTACTTTACTTTTTCACCATAGGCTTTTAACGGCAATTGTTGTAAATGATAGCCAAAATCTTGGGAGCTATAGGTCATTCGCGTGTAATTTTCAGGGACGTTATACCGCGTTTGTACCGTCATCCCATCAGGATTGATGTAGGTTATTTGAGGAGGAACTACTGCTGTGGCTTCGTCTTTAACAAAGAGAGATAAATTGGCTTTTTTTGTATTTTCTCCACAAGAAGCCAAAATACTAGCAAACAATAAAAAGAGACAGAGCTTCATAATAGGTGTTTTAAGCAATTTAATTCAGTTGAGAATTAAAGATATTGAAAAACAAGAGATTATGAAACGGTGTTTTTTGATTTTAGTGTAGGTAAAGAAATGAGGCAGGTGCAAGTTTAGGATATGTTTTTTTTAATAGAAAGCTTATATTTGTTAGATTATAGTTGATTGTATAGGATATGGCAAAGATTAGAGTAAAGAATTTTGGACCCATTCGAGGTGGTTTAACTGAAAACGATGGATGGATGGAGGTAACAAAAGTTACTGTTTTTATTGGAAACCAAGGATCGGGGAAAAGTACGATTGCCAAGTTAATTTCCACTTTTTCCTGGTTGGAAAAAGCCATGGTTAAAGGGGAAGTGTCAAAAGAGCAGTACACCTTAAATCATTTTAAAGAGCGACTAGCCTATCAAAATATAGCCGAGTACCTGATTGATAAAGAGGAACAACGAAGTGAAATTGAATATAGAGGAGAAGCCCTACACTTTCATCTAGTTAACAATGAAATTAGCCTTGCTTTGGATGAAGAGCTCTTGTTTGATAGCCCTAAAATTATGTATGTTCCCTCGGATCGAAATTTAATTAGTGCTGTAGACAATATACGTACCTTAACAGGGTTACCTCGTACTATCTACACTTTTGCTGATGAATTTTTTAAAGCAGTTGACAAGATAGAAAAAGAATGTATATTACCAATCAATGCAGTCGAATTTGAATATGACACTTTTACAGAAAAAGCGTTTATCAAAGAACAAGATTATAAATTAAAACTATCTAGTGCATCTAGTGGTTTTCAAGCCTTAGTGCCCCTGTATATTGTTTCCTCCTATTTATCTAAATTAGTAAAAGAAGTACAAGATAAGCGCGATTTAGATTTCTTTTTTGATAGTGATTATTTCAGTCTGAACGATAAAAAGAGAATACAAAAAGAAATAGAATTAAGTTTTCAAAAAAGACTAGTAAGAAGCGTTACGGATGATGTTAAAAATCGTACTAATACAGATGGGAATAAGCTAGATTTAGATGATATTGAAATAAAAAAAATTATAGATTTGTCGATAATAGATAGGTTATCAGAGTTAACTGAAAAAACTCTTAAAAAATATATCTATTCTTATTTCTTCAATATTGTAGAAGAACCCGAACAAAATTTGTATCCAACTTCCCAACGTAATATCGTCAATAGCTTAGTGGAGTTTGCTAATGATTTACCAAAGAATAAACTGGTTTTAACCACCCATAGTCCTTATCTAATTAACTACCTCACTTTAGCAATAAAAGCACAACAAGTTGTCAGTTTATTTGAAGAGGGTGATGAAAAATTGCAGCAAGTTTTTGAGATTGTTCCAGCAAAGTCTTTATTGTTTGGTGTAGATGTAAGGGTCTATGAATTAAGTGAAGAGGGTAGTATATTTCGCTTAGAAACTTATCAAGGGATGCCCTCAGATGAGAATTGGTTAAATAAAGAGTTAGAAGAGTTTAATGACTTGTTTATGGATTTGTTGGAGATTGAAAATAAGAACCGCCATGCATAGTTTTGAAGATTTTGAAATCAGTTTTAGTTCTGAGCATGAAATCTTTGGTTTGTGTGATCATGAGAACAATGAGGAGTATGCGTATTTAGATGAAGAAAATGGAATAACTTGGATTGCAACGGTACACAATGTACATCAAGAAGAAGTTTGCTTTTATCCTATCGATCACTGTGATTTGATTCCTCCTTTAGCTAAAGGACGTGACTCTAAGCAGTGTGACGGTCTTTTGAAGTTTACAGATAGTATCGCCTTTGTTGAATTAAAAAACCGAAAAGGCAATAAGGCAAGTTCATGGATTCCTGAAGCAGAAGAACAGCTAAAGGTGACGATTGCTTACTTTATGCAGTTTGGATTTATTGCTGAGAGAAGAAATAAAAATGCCTATATCGTTAATAAGCAAAGACCTAGAGCACATAGTTCTCAAGTAATAAGAAGTGCAAAGTTTGAAGAAGAAACAGGTTTCTTATTGAAAATAAAGGCCAATATTTATACAGATGAGCATTTGAATAGAGAGAGAAGAAAAGTATAGTAGGTATTTACGCAAGTAAATGCCTTTTTTTGTTTATCTACGAAACAACGCCATAAACAAAACCACCTGGATAATAAAAACAGCGTAAAACTTCAATTTAAAACTTTGTTTGGCATTTTTGTGACGCAACTGTCGCATGGCCAACCATCCGCCAAGGCTACCACCTAAGAAGCAAAGCGTCAATAGATTCTTTTCTGAAATTCGATTCTTTTGTTTTTGCGCCCGCTCTTTGTCTATCTTAAACATAGAGTAGGTGATGTAGTTGATGGCAAAAATGTAAAAGAATAAAAACTTCATCTCATTTATTTATTGGCGCAAAGGTAGTATTTTAGCTATTCTTAAAATAATATATTATGACGTTGATTCATTTTATTCAACAAGCGCTAGATGCCTCTGCCAAGAGTATTGAAAATACTTTAGCCTTGTTAGATGAAGCCTGTACAATTCCCTTTATCGCGCGCTATAGAAAAGATAGAACTGGAAATTTAGACGAAGTAGCCATTGAAAAGATTGCCAAGTACCGCGATTTATATACGGGCATTGTCAAACGCAAAGAGTCTATTCTAGCATCCATTGAAGAGCAAGGAAAATTGACAGACGAATTGCGTACTAAAATTGAACAGAGCTTTGATTTAATTGAGATCGAAGATTTATACTTACCCTATAAAAAAACGCGTAAAACCAAGGCTGATACCGCTAGAGAATTCGGATTAGAACCCTTGGCTAAAATCATCATGGCACAAAATGCTACCGATATCGAAGGTATTGCGGCCAAGTATATCAGCAAAGAAGTGGAAGATGAAGAAAAAGCCATTCAAGGGGCTTGTGATATCATTGCTGAATGGGTGAATGAACATTTGTTTATTCGCAAGACGTTGAGAAGAAAATTTCAACGTGAAGCTGTGGTAAAGACTAAGGTAGTCAAAGCAAAAATAGAAGAAGAAGGGGCACAGAAATTTGAACAGTATTTCGATTGGTCTGAGCCATTGTATAAGATGCCAGCTCACCGTTTGTTAGCGGTTTTACGCGCAGAAAAAGAAGGGTATATTCGCATGAATATTGCCGTTGATAAAGAAGAAGCGATACAGTTCATCGAACAAACCATCATCAAAGGCAAAAGCGATGCGATGTCTTATTTGCAAAAGGCCATTGCCGATAGCTATAAGCGCCTATTAGAACCTGCCTTGTCCAATGAAGTATTAGGAGAAGCTAAAGCCAAAGCAGATGCTAATTCGATTGCAGTATTCTCTGATAACTTAGCTCAATTGTTATTGGCCTCTCCTCTAGGTGAAAAGCGTATTTTAGCGATTGATC
The DNA here is from genome assembly GCF_046557355.1 of Myroides sp. DW712. Classification (NCBI taxonomy): domain Bacteria; kingdom Pseudomonadati; phylum Bacteroidota; class Flavobacteriia; order Flavobacteriales; family Flavobacteriaceae; genus Myroides; species Myroides sp. DW712. The sequence continues at coordinate 86,325 of NZ_JBKFDO010000005.1, read as the reverse complement.
CGGGATATAAGACGGGATGTAAAATCGTATGCCTGGATGAAAATGGAAATTTGTTGTACAACGAGACTATTTATCCACATCCGCCTCAAAAAGATAGTGTAATAGCCATGAAAAAGGTGCGTTCGATGGTCAATTCATATCGCATTGAAGCAATCGCCATCGGAAATGGTACGGCTTCAAGAGAAACGGAATTCTTTATCAAGAAGATTGCCTTTGACAAACCAGTCCAAGTCTTTGTGGTGAACGAAGCAGGAGCCTCGGTTTATTCTGCATCCAAGATAGCGAGAGAGGAATTTCCCAATTACGACGTTACCGTAAGAGGATCGGTCTCAATCGGAAGGCGATTAGCGGATCCTTTGGCTGAATTAGTAAAGATTGACCCTAAATCCATTGGTGTAGGACAGTATCAACACGACGTAGATCAGACGCTATTGAAAAGCGAGTTGGATGCTGTAGTAATGAAATGTGTAAATAAAGTGGGAATCAACATCAATACGGCAAGTAAATCGCTGTTGAGCTATGTCTCGGGAATTGGGGAGAAGATGGCTGAAAATATCGTACAGTATCGCGCAGAAAACGGAGCGTTTACTTCGCGTACGGAGTTGAAAAAGGTGCCGCGTTTAGGCGAAAAGGCATATCAACAAGCGGCAGCCTTTATTCGCATTAAAAATGCTGTAAACCCCTTAGATGATTCTGCTGTGCATCCAGAAGCCTATCCAATTGTACAAAAGATGGCTAAGGACCTTAAAATAACTGTAGATCAACTGATTTCCAATCCAGAAACCATCCGAAAGATCGATGTGAAACAATATGAAACGAAGGATATTGGTATTTTGACTTTGACGGATGTTGTCAAAGAGTTAGAAAAGCCAGGACTAGATCCTCGTAAAGCAGCAAAAGTCTTTGAGTTTGATCCATTCGTAAAGCAAATGTCCGATTTGAAAATAGGGCAAGTATTGCCAGGTATCGTCAATAATATCACCAATTTCGGTTGTTTTGTCGATGTGGGAATCAAGGAAAGTGGCTTGGTTCATATTTCTCAACTCAAAGAAGGCTTTGTTTCTGATGTCAATGAAGTAGTAAAACTTCACCAACACGTACAAGTCAAGGTCGTGGATGTCGATCAGGCGAAAAAACGCATCCAATTATCCATGATTTTATAAGATTGTAACAAAAAAGCACAGCTTGGCACAGTATTTGTGACTCTATAAAGCAAGAAAAAGAAAATCTTTTATTAGATAGAGCGAAGATATAAGTTAAGTAGTGTTTTTATTATGTTTTATAAGTGAAGCGCCCGTTAGAGAATTATTTAACGGGTGTTTTTTTGTGGCTATGCCATAAAAAATGCGCTATACCTCAGGCATAGCGCATGTCAATATCTAGATTCTACTGAATTACTCTGTTTTAGACGGGTCTTCTTTTGTTGTTTCTTTCTTAGATGTTTGTTGGGCATTCTCATCCTTTGTTGCATCCTTGAATTCTTTGATTCCAGTTCCTAATCCTTTCATCAATTCAGGAATTTTCTTACCACCAAATAACAACAGGATTAAGGCAATAATAATTACAACTTGCCATGGCCCAACCATTCCTAAAAAAATATGTAATGCGTTCATATTAATTTGTTTGAAGATTTTAATAAAAACAAAGATAGGAAGAAAAACCGGTTCCGTTTATTGTTCGATTCGATTATTTAACTTTTTAACTAATAATATTAACATTACCTCGGATTTAATATGTGAATAAAAGCAAAAAAGACAAGAAGTCAACTTTTTTAATGTTTATATTTGTGTAGAAAACAGCGGATTTATGTCTAAGAAAGGACTTCAATGGAAGAAATGGAAGAAAAGACTTCTAGATAAATATAGGGTAGTAGTAGTGAATGATCGCACATTTGAAGATGTGAGTTCATTTAAATTAAATCTTTTGAATGTGGTTGGTGCTACGACAACCATGGTTTTTTTGTTACTCGTATCCAATGTCATTTTATTGATTGTAACACCATTAAAGGAATATATTCCAGGCTATTCTTCTTCGGAATTGAAGCAACAGGCGGTGGATTTGGCTTTAAAGGTAGATTCGTTGGAATCGGAGATAAAGAAAAATGAACACTATGTTGCAGCAGTGAAACGCGTGTTGCTGGGGGATATTGAAATCACCGCTGCCAGTGTAGATTCACTAAGAAAAACCGAAACTCCTCTGCACGCCATTGAACATACACAACCCAGTGAAAAAGACTTAGAATTGCGCGAATATGTACGTTTAGAAGATAAGTACAATATTTTTACCCATGCAGAAGCTCGTGTAAATACAGTGTTGTTTTCGCCAATTGAAGGGACAGTCGTCCGTAAATACGATCCCAAATCAACGCATTTTGGTCTTGATTTTACTGCAGCGAAGAATGCCATGGTGAAATCGGTAGCGAAAGGAACTGTGATTTTTGTGGATTGGACGATTAACGACGGATATACCGTTATTGTTTTACACGAAGAAGGAGTAAGCTCGGTGTACAAGCATTTATCGTCTCTGACGAAAAGCGTGTATGAAACCGTACAAGCTGGGGATGTCCTAGGGCTCTACAATCAGGAAGAGGTAAAGGCGAAAATAAGTCAACCGTATCTGCATTTTGAATTGTGGAAAGATAACTATCCGCTAGACCCAACCTTATTTATTGATTTAGAATAAAAATTATGTCTATAAAATCTTTTGGAGCAAAGGTATTTGCTTCGATTATTCACAAAAAAACACAGAAGTGGCTTAAAAATCCAGTAGAAACCCAAGCCAAGGTATTGGCGGATTTAATTGAGCAAGCCAAACATACTGCCTTTGGTCAGGATCACGCTTTCAATGTTATTGTAGATGCTAAAAGCTTTGCACAGCAGGTGCCTATTCGAGATTATGAAGGATTAAAGCCCTATGTAGATCGCGTAGTCAAAGGAGAAGAGGATGTATTGTGGAAAGGTAAACCCCTGTATTTTGCGAAAACTTCAGGAACTACTTCGGGAGCAAAGTATATTCCCTTGACTAAAGAGTCTATGCCGTATCATATTGAAGCGGCTCGAAATGCAATCTTAGCCTATGTACATGAAACAGGAATTGCCGATTTTGTCGATGGGAAGATGATTTTCTTACAAGGAAGTCCTATTTTAGAACAAAAGAATGGGATTAATCTCGGTCGATTATCGGGTATTGTTGCCCATTATGTACCAGCTTACCTACAAAAAAATCGATTGCCAAGCTGGGAGACCAACTGCATCGAAGACTGGGAAACCAAAGTAGATGCCATTGTAGAAGAAACGGTACAGGAAGATATGACGGTGATTTCTGGAATTCCAAGTTGGGTACAGATGTATTTTGAACGTCTAAAAGCAAGAGAAGGCAAAGGAGTAGGTGCTATTTTTAAGAAATTTAATCTATTCATATACGGGGGAGTGAATTATGAACCCTATCGTGCTAAATTTGAACAGCTAATTGGAAGAAAGGTACCTTCTATTGAGTTATTCCCTGCTTCGGAAGGATTCTTTGCGTACCAAGATTCACAAACAGAAAAAGGATTGCTGTTGTTGTTGAATGCAGGAATCTTTTATGAGTTTATCAAAGTGGAAGAATTCTTTGCAGCTAACCCAAGACGCTATACCATTGGAGAAGTTGAACTAGGCGTTAACTATGTGTTGATTATTTCAACGAATGCCGGATTATGGGGGTACAACATTGGTGATACGGTTCAATTTGTAAGCTTGAAACCTCACCGAATTGTTGTTTCAGGACGTATCAAGCACTTTATCTCTGCTTTTGGTGAACATGTAATTGGAAAAGAAGTAGAAACAGCTTTGCAACAAGCGATGGAGGGAACAGGAGTACAAGTGAATGAATTTACCGTAGCCCCGCAAATTACACCAGCAGATGGATTGCCTTATCACGAGTGGTTTATTGAATTTGGTCAAGCACCAGAGGATATGGAAGCATTTGCGTTGCGAATTGATGAGGCGTTGCGCAAACAAAATGTTTACTATGATGATTTAATTGTAGGGAAAGTATTGCGTACCCTAGTCATTCGATCGGTTGAAAAGGATGGTTTTCAAGCCTATATGAAAAGCATTGGAAAGTTAGGAGGGCAAAATAAATTGCCGCGATTGAGCAATGATAGAAGCATTGCCGATCAATTAAAAATAGAAGAATAAAGAAATAAAACAGGAAGACTATGAGAGAGATTAAAAATATTTCAAGAACAAGAGCACAAGTTTCTTCAGCTGCTATTGAGCGTATTTATATTACGATGCGTCATTTGTTTAACCGAGGTTTTTACAAGCCAATGGGCGTTTCTGGAGATACATTAAGAGAGGCTTTGCTTGAATTACGCCCGGAGATTTATGGTACTATTGCAGAGGAAAAGGTAGAGTTAGACGGATTACTGTATGTGATTGAACGTTTACCTATTGGGATTGAGGAGTGCCGATACATCAATTTAACTTCGGATGAAGGGTATTCGTTTTCTCATTTCCAAGCACTTGTACCACCGAAAAGAAGACGAAACTGCTACCGCATTGACGAGGAACAAATGAATATTGAAATCACCAGAGGACGTTCGGATATCTATGATGTATTAACGCATTTGACCTTTATCTTCATTGAGTCCCATAAAATTAAAAACAGAGTTTTAATTGACGAAGAGGGAAAAGTCACCCGCGATTGGAAAAAGATAGAATTAGCAGCGAAGCAAGCAGAACCGTTGGAATTACGAGATAAAGAAGTGACGATATCGCATTTAGCCAATGTATTAGGACGTTCTTTTGCTGAGGTTTTAGCTGTGTATGAGAAATTTTCCATTCCAGAAAATCCAGATCGTTTTTTAGACGTCATCTATTGGTTGGGAAAACTCGCCATTGAAGAAGAGGTAGACAATAATAAGCGTACTATTACATTTAGTCCGTTGTTGCGTGAACGATTGGGACATCATATTTACGGAGAAATTTGGTCGGATCGCATCAAAGAGGTATTGGTAGAAAAAGGACTGTTAGAACGCCCGATTCATATTATCAGCGCCAATATGCACAGCGTGATGAACTCCATTTTTGCACCTCATGTCGTACAAGGAGAGATGGAAGTTGGGGAAGAAGTGGAGATTTATGAAGAATTAAGTAAACCTGAAAATAAAGCTTTGCGTAACTTAGTACGCGAACGCGCGGAAAAAGAGGGAATGATATTTTTATCTGGTGATTCAGGAACCAATATTGATGTGCAAATTTTCGATACTGCTAAGATTAAGTTTGATCAAACGAATTTCAAAGGAGCTACTTTTGACAAAGAATTCCCCGTGATTATCGTAATGGATTATGCTTTTGGAGAGCAAGCCTATGAAACCATCGATGAATTGTTGAAACCCTATAAAAAACAAATTCGCTTAAATGTGGAATCTGTATCGATTATGGGAAAAGCAGGTATTTTGGAAGGAGGAAAAGGCGATATCATGATTCCTTTTGCTCATATTAATGAGGGGACAGGAGACAATTATCCTTTTGACAATGAATTAAGTGTAGCCATGTTTGAAAATTACGGAATTCCAGTGGTGGGCGGAACAATGGTTACAGTACTGGGAACTTCCTTACAAAATAAAGATTTACTCAAGTTTTTCCACGATTCTACGTGGGGAGTAATTGGATTAGAGATGGAAGGATCACATTATCAAAAAGCCATTCAATCGGCTTCTAAAATACGCAAAAGTATTAATCCTGAAGTAAAAGTGCGTTATGCGTATTATGCTTCGGATAATCCGTTAGAAACAGGAAGTACTTTGGCATCTGGAGGATTGGGAACAACAGGAGTAAAACCGACTTATTTGATTACCATAAAAATATTAGAACAAATTTTCAATAGTAAGTAAGATGGAACAGCAAGACAAGCTAGAACATGGTGAATTTGACGACGCTAACCTGCTTGATATAAAAAAAGCCACAGTATCACTTTTAGATACTGTTGGTTTTTTTGTGTTTAAACTAGGAGCCTATATTGCCAGTAAATGGATGTACCTTACGCTTGGGCTAATTATCGGAATAGTCCTGGGTTATGTCAAGTACAACAATTATCAAAAAATGTTGCAAACAGCTGAGTTTAGTGCTAGTAATGGACAAGAAGAGTATGCTATTTTACTTGCGTCAAAATATAAAAGCATCGACTATTTAAATCAACTGGTTGAAGTGAAATTTAGCGATAAATTAGGGTACAAGGGTATTAAGACGGTCAAATTGGAAGGGGTAGAGGATCTCTTTTCTTTTTTGCGTCAAGATAGTTTATATCCGACCATATTCACACCGTTGGCAACAAAAGCAGAATCGTTGAATGAGGCTGTTCACAATTATACGGTTAGCAAAAATTATCCGTATCAAATGCTAAAAATTAAAGCAGAGCAACCTTTCGATATCGATCAGTTTATATCGGATTTGCAAACGCACTTTAATCAACATCCTTATTTTGCTAAGCGTAAGCAAATTGAACAAACTGCTTTAGCTAAGGAAAAAGAGGTACTTGAGGCAGAATGGAATGGAATTAAAGCGTATGCTACGTTGCTAGAGCAAAAAGGAAGTAATAATCTGTCTGAACAAGAGAAGTATTTGGCTCTTTTAGCTAAGAAAAGAGATATTCTCACTCGTTTAAATAAGGTTGAAGTAGCTGAACTTGAATCAAAAGAAGTGCTATTTGTAGTGGATTATGTTACAACAAATTCAATCTTAGGTAAAGAAGAAAGCTCGATAACAAAGACAATCGCTAAGGATATAATCAAAATTGTACTTTTGTTCTTTGTGATAGGATTGATTGTTGATTTTGTACTGTATTATAAAAAAAGAGTGTAAGTCATGAGAGTTGAATCGACGGTATTTGCCGATTGCTTTGTGTTATACCCACGCGTATTTAAAGATGAACGAGGGTATTTTTTTGAAAGTTATAATCACGCTGTTTTTGAAGCGACAACAGGGTTAAAAGTCAATTTTATACAAGATAATCAATCGCATTCACAAAGGGGAACATTAAGAGGTTTACATTTCCAAACAGGAGCACATCAACAAGCAAAGTTAGTACGTGTTATTCAAGGAGAGGTACTTGATGTTATTGTTGACTTACGTCGAGATTCACCCACTTATGGGCAGCATTTGTCTATTGTACTCAATGATTCGGAACAGCAGCAATTATTTATTCCTAGAGGGTTTGCTCATGGATTTTTAGCGTTGAGTGAAACGGTAATTTTTGCTTATAAATGCGATAATTATTATGCTAAAGAAGCAGAACAGGGCTTGTTTTACAACGATCCTGCTTTAGCTATTGATTGGCCAGTGTTGGGCGAGGACTTTATCATTTCTGATAAAGATGCTCATTTACCTTATTTAAATCAGGTGGATCCCTTATGAAACAGATTCTTGTAACAGGAGCTCATGGACAGCTAGGGCAGGCTTTGCAATCTATTAGTAATCAATTTATTGGTTTTAATTTTGTCTTTTTGTCAAGTCTGGCTTTAGATATCTCAAATAACGAGGAGTGTCATCGTGTTTTTGCTGTATATAAACCGAATTTTTGTGTTAATTTTGCTGCTTACACAGATGTAGAAAAAGCGGAAGATGAGGTGGAGCTAGCGTATCAAGTAAATGCTGAAGGATGTAAAAATCTAGCTGAAGTGTGTTTACAATATGATACAACATTGGTGCATATCTCTACGGATTTTGTATTTGATGGCAAGCAAAATAAACCCTATAAAACAACGGATATACCTAATCCAATTAATGTGTATGGGGCGTCAAAGCTAAAGGGAGAACAGTATATTCAACAATTATTAGTTCATTATTATATCATTCGAACCTCTTGGGTCTATTCTGAATTTGGGCATAATTTTCGCAATACAATGTTGAAGTTGGCCAAAACAAAAACAGAACTTAACGTTGTTAATGATCAAATAGGGTGTCCAACACATGCAGTTTCAATTGTTCATTTTATAATGAATATAGTACAGACAAAATCATATGGATTATATCATTATCGAGGAGAAATAATCTGTAGCTGGTATGATTTTGCTGTAGCAATCTTTAAAGAAAACAAAATAAAAATAAAAGTAAACCCAATACCAACGGAGGAGTATCCTACCAAGGCAAAGCGACCAAAATACAGTGTTTTGGGGTAAAATATAAAGGCATTATGAATAGAAAAGTATATGGTTTATTAGTTGTAGCTTTATTGATTTTAGCTAGTTGTGCAAAGAAAACAGAAGAGAAATTCGCTGATGCTTCAAAGATTGAATACGATCAACTATTCAATGAGTCGTCAACTGCTGAGGTATCGCGTAAGATACTAGCTACTACAATAGGTTCGTTATTTAAAATCAAAGATCAATATAAAGATTCTCTCCCTATTTTTCCTTTTTCTAATTCGAACGTCGCCATTTTTAGTTCTTATCCAAAAGATGCTAAGGGTATTCCAATGTTGTCTTACGATGATGAAAACTACTATTATCCGATTACATATACTAGAGCGGCCTTAAGTAATTATCAAAATTTCATCGAAACAAAGGATCCTCAAGCCAAAGAAAATTTCCTTACGATTGTTCAGTATATAGAAGAGCATGTAAAAGATATAAAAGATTTTAGCGTGCTAACGACGTCGGTGTTAGTTCATGATTATCAGTTAAAGGGGGATTGGACTTCCGCTATGGGACAAGGTTTTGCGATTGGTGTAATGATTCAAGCATACCATATGACTCAAGAGGAAAAATATCTAAAATTGTCCCAACGCATGGTACGATCTTTTGATTACCCCATAGAAGAAGGCGGTGTACAAGCAAACTGGGATGGATATCCATTTTATGAAGAATATGCAGATCCTAATTCTCATGTGCTCAACGGATTTATCTTTTCTTTAGGAGGATTATATTACAGCTATAAAGTGACGGGTAATGAAGAAGCTCGTCTTTTGTTTGAGCAGGGAATTAATAGTTTAAAGGCTAGAATTAATCGTTATGATGCTAGTTTTACATCGAATTATAGTAAAGTCACCCACAATGGCATTGATAAATTTGCTTCTGCTATTGGCAATGATCCTGATCACTACCACGAATTGGTCATTTATCAGCTTTTGACGCTTTATAATTGGACGAAAGAAGAGGTATTGAAAGAATATGCGCATAAGTTTTTGAAATATGATACAGGTAATGTTACAGAGTATTATGATCAAAATAAATACAAGGCTATTGAAGCATCGCATAGTATAGATAGTGAAGCGTTTGGAGTTAATCACTTGAATGACGAACTGTGGTCTTGGGGGAATTATTGGAGTACCAATAAAGTAGGTACAACACTTACCTTTGAATTTTGGAGGGAAACAAAAGATATTGAAGGTATTGTTTTTTATGCCATATCAGAAGATACTTTACCTACCGATTATGAAGTATATGTCTATGATCAAGGCAAGTGGGTGAAGGTTTGCCATAGCAGCGAAATCCATAAGAAACATACCAATTACTATAAAACGGATAATTACGAAACATTCATTGTCACCAATTATTTTCCTACCAGCGTGAAAGGAACGAAAGTAAAGCTCGTTTTTAACTCCTTAGGTAGTACAGGTCTGATAACTTTAAGAGAATGTAATCTTTTGTTTGATCGATCACACGAACTAGAGATGATAGAAAGAAATACCGATAGATATCTAATACAACGCTAAATTGTCTATTAAAAAAATATTCAAAAGTGATTTAATGAAGAATATGTCTTCATTGACACTGATTCAGCTCGCAAATTATGCCGTACCGCTTATTTTAATTCCTTATATCAGTAGGATTGTAGGGGTAGAAAACTATGGAAAATTAGAATATGCTCGTGTATTTGTACTATACTTTACGGTGCTGATCGATTACGGATTTAATTATACTGCTACCAGGGAAATCTCGTTAAATCGAGACAATAAGGTGCAGTTAAATAAAATTTTCACTCAGGTAATTCTATGTAAAATGCTGTTGTTTATAGTAGCAACGCTTATCTTTTATTCCTTGATTTATTACGATGAGAGTTTATATGAATTGCGTAAAGTTTTATGGGTTACCTATATTATCAACATCGGTTTTGTTTTTTTTCCTATTTGGTTTTTTCAAGGAATTGAAAAAATAGCCTTTGTATCGATCGTAAATTTTGTTATTAAAATAGGTGTATTAGCCCTCGTTATCTTTTTGCTGAGAGATAAATCGTCCTATTGGATTTATAACCTTTTACAATCGTTAGCCCAAGTTTTGGCAGGAGGATATGCTTTTTATCTCGTCATAAAACGCTATAAAGTGCGATTAGTTAAGGTATCTTTTACGGATATTCGCACTCGTTTTAAGGAAGGCTTAGCCGTCTTTGTGTCCACTTTATTAGTTTCTGTAATTGCTTCTTTTTCGTTTATTATTATGAAACAATATGTGAGTGAGGCCGAACTAGGGGTTTATTCCACTGCATTCAAGTTGGTAATCACGATACAAACTATTTTATTGGTTCCTTTTAGCCAATCGTTTTTTCCTTTTATGGCGGGTCTTTTTGCTAAAGATACTGCCGCTTTTAGGCAAAAAATGAAGAAAGCAGCTCAGTTGCTAATTCTTTTAAATTTGGGAATTGCCCTGTTCTCTTTTGTATTTGCGGAATGGATTATCAAACTATTATTTGGAGAAGAATACCTAGATGCAACAATTCCTTTTCAATGTTTTTTACTGCTTCCCTTGTTTGCTTGTTTAACCAACTTGTATTCGTATCAAGGGTTGTTAAATATGAAGAAGGATAAGGTTTTCTTGGGAATACATATTGTGTTTGCGTTGTTGACTATTGGTCTGAGCTATATTATTATTCCTAGAATGGGGCTTTATGGAACCATCGGTTTGAGGGTAGCGCTAGAGTTAGGTCTATTTGTGTTATCTTGGTTTTATTATCGAAAATATATTGTTAAAGTATGTCCGTAGCCTTGTCTATTATTATTCCGGTGTATAATGCAGCGCAGTATTTACCGAGTTGTATGGAATCGATTTTACAACAGGAAGAAATTGATTTGGAAATAATCGCTATTGACGATTGTTCTACAGATCATTCCCTTGCTGTCTTGCAGAAATATCAACAGGATAAACGCGTAAAGGTGCTCGCATTAGATCAAAATGGTGGACAAGGAAATGCAAGGAATATTGGCCTTTTGGAGGCAAAAGGTGAATTTATTCTATTTATTGATAGTGATGATTATTTGACAGCAGATAAACAGGTACTTCAGAAGCTTTTTTGTCAAATGAGACAGGAGAATTTGGATATTTTAGATTGTTCGTACTACCAAATGGAGGGGAATCGAATAGAAAAGAAAAATGCACAAATACCCAGAAGAAAAACCGGTAGAGACTATTTAAATACAGTGGATGTTTTATCCGTAGTTGTTTGGAACAAGTTGTATCGTCGATCATTTTTAATTGAACATCAATCGTCTTTTAAAAAGCGAAAATATGAAGATGTAAATTTTGTTGTTGAAAATTTCATAGTGGCCCACCATGTGAATACGGCAGATGTTCCGTTTTACAATTATGTAATTCGAGCAAATTCCACGATGACCTCAGTGCCTAAAAAGCAAAATGTACAGGATGTTATTGCTTTAGTACAAGATCTCGAAGTATTATACAGTAAAAACAAGGCGTTATTTCAAGTGGAGAAAACGTTTTTTTATAGCTTTATTGGAGCTGCTAGAATTATAGCAAAGTACACAGGAGAAAAGAAGGAACTTGGGGAATCACTAGCGGAATACCAAAGGTTGTTTAAAAAATATAGGTTTGATATTATTAAATCTAAAACGATAAATAAGGGATTAAGGATGGCTTTGTTTCTTTCTCCTTTTATAGCGAACAAAGTATTGTTGACGTTAAAAAAATAAGCGATGTGTGGTATTTTAGGTAGTATTAATTGGCCCTTGAATGAAGAAATTTTAAATACGCTTATTCATCGTGGGCCAGATAGCGGGGCGTTAGAATCTGTTGTGATTGGACAGAACAGCGTGTATTTAGGCCATAGACGATTAGCTATTGTGGAGCTAACCGAAGCGGGACATCAACCAATGAGAACAAAACAAGGTGATTTTGTCCTCGTATTCAATGGTGAAATTTACAACCATCGAGAGCTTCGCGCTAAGTTGCCACTGGTAGAGTTTAATGGAGAGTCAGATACAGAAACAATACTGTATTATCTAGCGACTTTTGGTATTCAAGGGGTAAAGGATTTTAATGGAATTTTTAGCTTATGCTTCCTCGATGTAGTTCAACAAAAAATGTATTTAGTTCGTGATCCTTTTGGTATAAAACCACTGTATTATACCCAAGATTCAGAGGATCGACTTTGTTTTGCTTCTGAACTAAGACCGCTACACAAAATTAGACAAGAGGCATCTCTAGCGAAAGAAAACATAGCTTCACTTTTGAAGCTTCGCTATAATCCCGCTCCTGATACAATTTATACTCATATTCAGAAATTGAGACCCGGCCATATTTTGCATTGTGATTTGACTCAGCCCCTACAACATTTAACGATAACCACCTACTTAAAGCCTGTTGAATTATCAAAACATTATAGTTTTACTCAAGCGGTTGAAAAATATGGAGTATTGTTTGAAGCGGCAGTAAAACGCCAATTGATGGCAGATGTAGAAATTGGTTCTTTGTTAAGTGGAGGAATTGACTCTGCTTTAGTGACTTATTTTGCACAAAAACATACGCCAACAAAAATGAAGACCTATACCATTGGTTTTGTAGATCATGCATTTGCTAATGAGTTAGAAGAGGCGCAGCGTTCTGCAGATTTCCTTCAAACGGAGCATCATAGCCTCGTGATTTCTGCAGATAATTTTCAGCAAATATTTGAAGAAACTTGTAAAATTGTTGAAGAACCATTAGGAACAACGTCTATTTTACCCATGTATTATTTGAATAAAGCCGTTAGTAAGGATGTAAAGGTTGTTTTGACAGGACAAGGAGCAGATGAACCTTTAGGAGGATATACGCGTTATAGGGGGGAAATGCTAGCTCAACGTTATCCTGCGTTCTTATTTGATTTACTGCGACCCGTTGCCAGATTTTCTAAAAAAGAATCGTGGATTCGCGCCACTCAATCGCTATCAATTCACGACCCGATTAAACGCTGGGAACAGATTTATGCGCTGTTTTCAGATGAGGAGATTCAAGCGCTACTCGGTATTCAAGATACCAAGAGCAAAAGCCGCATTCAGTATTTTTATGACCTCTTAGCTTGTCAAAACAAAAAAGGGGTAGAGGGGATGATGACTATTGATGCAAGAATGAACCTCGCGGATGACTTGCTCATGTATACGGATAAAGTTTCCATGAATTTTACTGTAGAAACGCGCGTACCGATGTTGGATCTAGAATTGGTTGCTTTTTTAGAGTCCTTACCTGTGGACTATAAAATTTTGGGAAATCAAACCAAGCGAATTCATCGAGCTTTTGCTGCAGAAGTATTGCCAAAGGAGATTATACATCGTCCTAAAAAAGGATTTTTATCTCCGACAGAAAAGTGGTTTAGAGAAGATTTAGGTGATTATTATATAAATTTATTGAGTAATACCAAGAAAAGTGTTTATTTTGAACTATTCGATAGGAAAGCCGTTTTGCAAGTGTTCAAAGAACACCAAGCAGGGTATAATAGAGAAAAACAAATATTTACCCTATTGTCTCTGTACTATTTGATTCAATAATTTAAAATTCATGAAGTTAGCCCTGATTACATCTAGATATCCGAAAGAAAACCAACCATATAATCATATGTTTGTTCATGTTCGTGCACTGTATTTTCAGTCACAAGGAGTAGAGGTAACAGTATTGGTTCCAGCAAAATCAGAAGAAAATTACACGTTTCAAGGCATTGCGGTGAAAGAAGCGCCTGCTAAAGTCCTAGTCCGCTTATTGACACAATTTGATGTGCTGTATTTGCATCTTTTAAATCAATATCCACTTGTTGATGGAGGCTTTTCTATTTATAATGCCATTAGAAAAAAGCAGTATAATACGGCAATTTATCTGCATGGGGCAGATGTTTTACTCTATCCAGATGGTTTTTTTGACTTTAAGTGGAAGCTAAAAAGCATGGTTAAAGTCTGCTATACAAATGGGTGGAAAAGATATGCAATGGCTCGATTTTTCAAGAAAATAATGCAAAATAAAAAGTATGCAATTCTCACACCTTCAAAATGGCTAGCCTCTAAATTGCAAGGAATTTATGGCGTAGATCAACAGGCAATTTCGGTTATTCCCAATGGCATTGATGTCGATTTCTTTACAAGTAGTGGAGGATTTGAATCCAGATACAAAATGTTGTGCATTCGCCCTTTGAATAGCGAATATCCCGTAGAGGATTGTGTGCGTTTGATGCAATTTATGCCAGATGCCTTTACCTTGGATATTTATGGTGAAGGAGAAGATTACCCAAAAATTAATCAGCTGATTCAAGAATTAAAACTGAATCATCGCGTTCGTATTGTAAAACAATTCTTTGTTCGAGAAGAATTGCCCCAATTGTTTCAACAATATGGGATCTTTAATGCGTTTTCTAAATCAGATACGCAAGGGGTTACCATGTGTGAAGCAATGGCTTCTAAGTTATTGGTTCTTAGTACAAATAAAACGGCAATACCTGAATTCATTCAAGATAATAAAACCGGTTTGTTATATGATGAACAAGAAGGAATGGAGCATTTTGCTCAAAGAATTGTAACGATATGTAAAGATAGGGAAGCCTTTGATCACATGATTACTTCGGGAAGGATAGCTATGCAACAAATCAATTGGAATACACAAGGAGAAAAAGAGTTAACGCTATTGCGTAAGCTGATGTAAAAGTATAAGAAAATTGAAAATAAAAATTCAAGATATCGATATAGTTATATGGGCACTGTTATTGCCTATTTTGATCATTGATTCCATCAATGGAATGCTGTATGAAAACAATATAGAAACTCCTTTTTCTATTAGTCAAGTCTATAAATTAGGACTTGTTGGTCTTTTCTTGTTGCGCTTGCTAAAAACACCGAAGTACCTTGGGATTGTTTTTGCCTTGTTTGGCTACATGATTTTACCCTCTGTCGTGCGGTGGAGTAAGGGAATGATTGATGCAAAGATTATTATTCAAGACTTAATATTCGCTTTTAAGTATTTGATAATCGTTATATCCTTTTTTTATTTTAAGGTTGTACTGTCAACGCTACCCCGGGCTGAAATTCCCAAATATTTTATATGGATTAAGTTGTCATATTTCGTATTAGCAGTGAATTTAAGCCTGAAATTAGTTGGTTTAGGCTATCCGATGTACCTCACTGGCAATATTGGGTCAAGAGGTTTTTTTATTGCAGGAAATGAGATTTCTGCCTTATTGATTATTCTTTCCTGTATTTTGGGGTACTACTATTGGGTAGTTAATAAAAATGTTCGATTATTTGTCACGTACGGCGTGATTAGTTTTTTTCTAGGGCTTCTAATTAGTTCGAAAACAGGTATGTTGGGTATTATATTAGTCTATCTCCTAATCATCGGAAGCACTACTAGGTTTGATTTACGTAGTAAAAAAACGGTAAAACGCTTGTTGTATATTCTAACGGTCTGCCTTGTTTTTTTAGGTGGGATTGTTCTTTTTGTTCAAAATTCGGCCATTATGAGCCGTTATTTGTTCTTTTGGCATAAGATGGATTTCTTTACGTTTATGCTTTCAAGTCGAAATATCTTTTTAGCCGAAATGTTGCCTATCTTTGAATCGAGTTATACAACCTTAGAAAAGTGGATTGGCGTTGGGAATACAAGCTTTGAAGAGCTAGCGAATCAAAAGATAGAAATTGATTTTTTAGATATTTTGTTTACTTATGGCTATCTGGGTGCACTACTTTTCGGTGTATTATTAGGGGTATATTATAACAAAGTTTTAAAACTGATAAAGAAGAAAACAAGTTTTGTCTATGCAAAGTTGAGTTTACTATGTGGATTCATCCTTGTTTTACTGTCTTGCCTTTCGGGGCATATTTTTAATTCTGGTATTGCTGGTATATTCATCGGTTTTGTCTTGTCTTTAGCTTATTATAAAAAATCAGATGGATAGAAAATTTGTTTTTTATGCTGCTGGACTTTTTGGAGTCGTAACCCCTATTTACACCAAATTGGGCAATGTTGCATTGGGTATCTTTGCGGTGTTTATTGCTGTTCATTTACTTAAAAACAGGCAAGCAGTTCCAAGTACGATTGCTAATTGGAGTAAATTTATTTTTGGTACTACTATCTTTATCATCGTCTTGTTGCTTCTTGGATTAACCTACACTGACTATACGAGTCGGGCGTTTAAGTTATTTGGCAATTATTTTTCCTACCTCTTAGTTCCCTTCTTATTCCTTTTCGCTCCCTTTGATTTACTTCAAGGTATACGCGAAAAAGCCACGCAGTATTTTGTTTATGGCTGCGTGATAAGCAGTGTTATTTTACTAGGACACAATTTTTATGACTACTTTTTAGCTAAAGGAGGATGGATTATTGAAGAAGATTTATTTGGGTACTATTACACCTACCATGAATTCGCTACTTTTTTAAAATTTCATCCAACCCTTTTAGGAACGTACTATATTTTTGCGCTTTTGGTGCTCCATGAATCTAAATATTGGACGAACAAAGTATTGAAAATAATCTTTAGTTTCATCTTGATTCTCTGTATTATTTTCTTGAATTCAAGAGCTGTTTATTTGCTATTAGCCCTCTATGGGATGGTTTATTCTTTTCAACGGGGTAGTGCACTATTTCGAAAGAGTAAAGGTCGATTTGTCGGATTACTTGTTTTAGGAATTGCAATGGCTACAGGGGGATTAATGTTGCTGAAAGATACTTATATCTATGAGCGTATGACGGATCAGTTGATCTGGGAATTGAAAGAAAACAATGGAACTTTTTATGACGATCAGCATCAAAACGATAGTAGAGTTTCGCGTTGGGAGGCAATTTATAAGCATGCCCTACAAAAACCTTTGCTGGGATTTGGTGCTGGTAGTGAAGATCAAGAGGTGCTAGTTGCATATAAAGAAGCGGATTTACAGCATGCCTTAGCCTATGAATATGGTCCTCATAATCAATATCTATCCTTTTTGGTAGCCTATGGTTTTCTGGGGTTAGGTTGTTTTGTGTTTTACCTCTATTATCAGCTGCGACTCGCTTGCTTGGGTAGAGATAGGGTATATTTTGGTTTGATTATAGCTGTTGCACTATCGTGTATGTTTGATTCTGTGCTTTATCTCAATACTACTATTATCTTTTTTGCGTTTTTTGGAAATCTATTTACCTTTTTAAGTTGGAAAAGCAAAATAACAGATTAATTCTAGTAAGCGGTATATTTTTACTACTGCAATTGCTGTTAGATTTTATTGGAACGCGTCTACTTGATCCACAGGTGGATACTATTTTTATAAATGTAGCAAAAGGCATTAAACTATTATTTTTAGTACTGATGTGTAGGGGTTTACTCAAACGCAAGGTATACCAACCCCTCTATGGTGCATTGATTTTAGGAGGAATGGTCCTCGTGGGACAAGGAGTGTTGTATCCTAGCTGGAAAGCGATTCCTTGGCTGACTATATTGCGCGAGTGGATGCTGTATAGCGGTGGAATTAGCATGGCTTTTTTTTTCCAATCCTTGTATTTGAAAGCGACTCCATCTACTTTTAGTAAGGCTTTGCGCTTGACACTTGGAGTGATTTTAGTTGTTTGTTTCTCTATAATTTTAGGTCTTCTCTTTGAGATTACGCTGTTCAAAACATACCGTGGAGGAATGCGATTTGGCTATACCGGACTACTTCATAAATCAGCCGCCGCAACGTACTTTTTTATTGGGAGTATTTGCCTTAGCTTCTACTATACCCATATACTGAAAATATGGAATTCTTGGATTTTTTATTTTATTTTAGGATGCTCTCTCTTGGTAGGTACAAAAGGTATTTACTTGTTTAATGGGCTTTTTATTCTTTATATGTGTTGGGTAAATCAAGGATATAAAAAGAAGGTTTTTTATTTGAGTATTTTAGGGGCGACTGCCAGTATTATTCTTTTGGGAATAAGTGGAGTTGCTACGCAAAGCAGTACATTTCAGCTGTTTAAATCCATTTATTCTGAACATGGCTTGTTAACTAGTTTGATGAGTTTTCGAAATGAAATCTTTGTAGAAAAAGGAACCTTGTACCTTGAAAAGTGGCAGTGGGAGAACTATTTTATTGGCGGAAAACTACCAGAACTCGGATTGTTTGAGATGAGTCTCGTCGATTTGTATGTTTTTTTTGGTGGTTTTGGCTTGATTTATGTACTGTATTTATACTATAAAAGTGGAATAGTTCTCGGAATGGAACCTAATACAAAACAATATCTCTCTTTTTGTTATTTGAGTATTTTAATAATTAGTATTTTTGTAGGGCAGTTATTTGTTAATTTTTCATCCATATTTTTTATTCTTTGGGTTTTATTTTTAATAAATAACGGAGAAATGGTAAAAAAAATAGACTAATTAGTGGAAGCGACACAACACTTTTTTGATATAGATATTGCTAATTTAACGATGGCTGAAACTATTGCTGTTATCAATGAATCCATTGATAATAAACAACCTATACTACACATTGTTGTTAATGCAGCTAAATTGGTCAATATGCAACACGATGCTGAACTAAAAGAAAGCATCCTCAAGGCAGATTTGGTTAATGCTGATGGAATGGCTGTGGTATGGGCTTCTAAACTCTTAAGAAAACCACTAAAAGAAAGAGTAGCGGGTATTGATCTTTTTGATCAATTGGTTCAAAATGCTAGCAAAAGAAAGGAAAAAATTTTCTTATTAGGAGCAAAAGAGGACGTTGTCACGGAAGTAGCGAGGATTTATTCCTCAAAATATGGGGAAGAAATAATCGGAGGGTACCGAAATGGCTATTTTACAGCAAAAGAAGAGCACGAAATAATTGAGGCTATTGTACAAAGTCAGTCCACGTATCTTTTTGTAGCCATGAGCTCACCAAAAAAGGAAATCTTTTTATCCACGTATAAAGAGGCCTTGCAAACGGTGGGGTTTATTATGGGAGTAGGCGGAAGTTTTGACGTAATTTCAGGTAAAGTAAAGAGGGCACCTGTATGGATGCAGAAAATAGGTATGGAGTGGTTTTATCGCTTTTTACAAGAACCAAAACGAATGTGGAAAAGAAGTTTTGTCGATAATGGCAAGTTCCTAGGTTTAATAGCAAAAGAACTAATACAAAAAAAATGAAACGAATTTTAATAACTGGAGCAGCAGGTTTCTTAGGATCTCATTTATGTGATCGATTCCTCGCAGAGGGATTCCATGTCATAGGCATGGATAATCTCATTACAGGTGATTTGAAGAATATCGAACATTTGTTTTCAGAAGCTCATTTTGAGTTCTATCATCACGATGTAACAAAGTTTGTGCATGTTCCTGGTTCATTGGATTATATTCTTCATTTTGCCTCTCCAGCAAGCCCAATCGACTATTTAAAAATACCCATTCAAACCTTAAAAGTAGGATCTTTAGGTACACATAACTTATTGGGCCTAGCACGCGTAAAAAAGGCGCGTATTTTAATCGCTTCAACTTCCGAAGTATATGGAGATCCTTTAGTTCATCCACAGACCGAAGAATATTATGGCAATGTCAATAGTATTGGTCCAAGAGGGGTTTACGACGAGGCAAAACGCTTCCAAGAGTCCATGACGATGGCGTACCATACCTTTCACGGTTTAGAAACGAGAATTGTGCGTATTTTTAATACGTATGGACCTCGTATGCGACTCAATGACGGCAGAGTAATTCCAGCCTTTATTGGACAAGCCTTGAGAGGGGAAGACTTAACTGTTTTTGGCGACGGAAGTCAAACGCGTTCGTTTTGTTATGTAGACGATCAAGTGGAAGGGATCTATCGCTTGTTGCTGTCAGATTATCATTTACCAGTGAATATTGGTAACCCAGATGAAATTTCCATCTTAGATTTCGCTCAAGAAATTATCCGCTTGACAAATAGTGAACAAAAAATAATTTATAAAGATTTGCCAATAAATGATCCTTTGCAGCGTTGTCCTGATATAACCAAAGCTCAAATGATTTTGGGATGGGCTCCTACAGTTGGTCGTGCAGAAGGAATGCAACGAACTTTAGCTTATTTCAAGGCATTTACAACAGCTGATTTGGCTAAAGAAGAACACAAAGATTTTTCAAACTACATTTATTAATGAGTAAAAAAGCAGGGAGGTATTCTTATATCATCCGCCCATTAACAACTTGTATTGATTTAATTACAATCAACATGATGGCTCAGGTGTGGTTTTCCACCTTGACGGAGCAACATTATTTGTTTCATCTTGTATTGTCTTTAGGATGGCTCATTGCCGCAGGATTAAGCGACTATTACGAGGTATATCGACATACCAAGACCGTTCACGTAGCCGAAAAAGTATTCAAGCAATTTGTATTCCAATTTATATTGGTTGCGTCGTATAATGGCGTTTTTGAGCGTTTTGCCGAAATTAGGGATCTCATTGGTTATGGAATCTCGATTTTTGTCATTATCTGTACGATAAAATTTACCATTTTCTTCCTGCTGAAGTACATCCGAAAATTTTTGGGTGGTAACTTCAGAAATATTGTGCTTTTGGGGAATGACAAAGAAATTAATAACCTTAAATCTGTATTGTTAAAACGAAAAGATTTAGGTTATCGCATTAATAATCACTTTTTTAATTTGGAAGATGAGAGTTTAGAAAGCCTTAAAGCTTATTTATCTCAAAATTTGGTGGATGAACTTTTTATGCAGTTCTCTTTGACCAAGGAGAAAAACTTTCTGGAAATTCTCGAATTTGCAGACAATAGTATGATTACAGTACGCTATGTACCTACACAAAAGGATATTCTAAACAATAATTTAACCATTGAATACTACGATTTAATCCCCGTAGTGCCTAGACGTGTTATTCCGTTGGATAAACCCTACAACAAATTGTTGAAACGCTTATTTGATCTGGTTTTTTCTTTCCTTGTTATCGTGTTGGTTTTATCGTGGTTGGTTCCTCTAATTGCTATTTTGATTAAGAAAGAATCCAAAGGACCTGTGTTCTTTAAACAAAAACGAACGGGATTAAACGATGAAGATTTCTGGTGTTACAAGTTTCGATCCATGCGAATCAATGATGAGAGTGATAAACAACAAGCTACACGAAATGATCAGCGAATTACGAAAATTGGCGCTTTTTTACGCAAGTCGAGTTTGGATGAATTTCCGCAGTTTATCAATGTGTTTTTGGGTGATATGTCCATTGTAGGGCCACGACCCCATATGGTTGTACACACCAAGATGTATTCCAAACGCGTGAGTCGATTTATGTTGAGACACTTGGTTAAACCGGGTATTACAGGTATGGCTCAAACTCACGGTTATCGCGGAGAAATTGAAAATGATCGCGATATTATCAATCGCTTCAAATACGATTTGTTTTACCTGGAAAACTGGTCCATTTTACTAGATATGAAGATTATCTATCTGACGGTGTACAACGTTTTTGCTGGAGAAGAAAAAGCATACTAGTTGCTTTTTATCCACTTGCGCTTCTTATTCTTAGGAAGTTTTTCTTTATTCGTTTTTTTATAATTATTTTTGAACCATAATAACAAACAACACACGTAATGAAAATTTTATTATTAGGTTCAGGTGGACGCGAACATGCACTTACTTGGAAGATGTTACAAAGTCCACAGTGTGAAGCTGTATTTGTAGCTCCTGGAAATGCTGGAACAGCACAGATTGCACAAAATATAGCAATCAATCCCAATGATTTTGACGCGGTAAAACAGACCGTTCTAGCGTATCAAATTGACATGGTAGTGGTAGGACCAGAAGATCCTTTAGTAAAGGGAATTGTTGACTTCTTTAAACAAGACTCAACAATTCAGCATATTCCAGTTATAGGACCTTCAAAAGAAGCAGCTCAATTAGAAGGTAGTAAGGATTTTGCAAAGGAATTCCTCATGAGGCATCAAATCCCTACAGCAGCCTATCAAAGTTTTACAAAAGATACGGTAGAAGAAGGAAAAAAATTCTTAGAAACAGTAAAAGCACCTTATGTTTTAAAAGCTGACGGACTTGCAGCGGGTAAAGGTGTGGTGATTTTGGAAGATTTAGATGATGCAAAAGCTGAATTAGAAAACATGTTAGTAGACGCCAAATTTGGTGATGCTAGCTCTAAAGTAGTCATTGAAGAGTTCTTGTCGGGGATTGAGTTAAGTTGTTTCGTTTTGACTGATGGAACATCCTATAAATTATTACCTACAGCCAAAGACTACAAACGCATTGGCGAAGGAGATAAAGGATTGAATACTGGTGGGATGGGAGCCGTTTCTCCGGTACCTTTTGCAACAGCTGAATTCTTGAAAAAAATAGAAGATCGCATTGTAATTCCTACAGTAGAAGGCATTAAAAAAGATCAGTTAGACTATAAAGGATTTATATTCATTGGTATCATCAAAGTAGGTGATGATCCTATGGTAATCGAATATAATGTTCGCATGGGAGATCCCGAAACAGAGGTAGTAATGCCAAGGGTAAAATCAGATTTAGTGGCGTTATTTCAAGCTATGGCAAACGAAGAGTTAGCTGCTATGACCATTGAATTAGACGAACGTACAGCAACCACTGTTATGCTTGTGTCTGGAGGATATCCAGGGGATTATGAGAAAGGAAAAGTAATTACAGGAATTGAAAGCGTAGAAGATTCAATTGTTTTTCACGCAGGAACCACAGTAAAAGAGAACCAAATCGTCACCAATGGAGGACGTGTTTTAGCCGTTACATCCTATGGAAACTCGTACGAAGAGGCATTAAAAAAATCTTATCAAAATATAGATAAACTAAATTTTGATAAGATTTATTATCGTAAAGATATCGGATTCGATCTTTAAGATAGTTGATTACTTTAGAAAGGAGTGGGCTGTCGTATCTTGTGTATCTTCGTCATTTGATTTAAACAGTTGTAATTGTTTTAACCAAAATACAAAGTAGTAGCACGTAATTAGGATGAAAATCCAAGTAATGATGTTTGCAGTCCACCAGTTCTCAAGTTCTAGTTTTGCAAAGAAATCCATTGGGATGAAAAGTACCTTTTCAAACAAGAATCCTAAACCATTAAAAAATGAAGTCATTTTCCTTTATTTTTAAATTAGATAATAGTATTTGAATGCTATAATATTTAGTACGAATACAAAATACCCAAAGAAACAAATTATACTACAAAAATATAAAATATATACATGTTAGCAAGTATTTTTAGTAAAACTAGACCGATTAACTATATCATGCTTACGCTTTTAATCGTAATAGGCTACAGTTTATTTATTGGTTTAGATTTTAGCATTGAATGGACTACTTTCGAAATCATCAAAAGAGGAAGTGTTTTATTGTTGCTATTGCTGATGATGTATGTCTCTCAATTTATTGTTTCTAGGAATCGATTAGTGGATGATTCGGCTTATGTACCGCTTATTTTTACCAGTTTTTTGTTCCTTTTTCCCACTTCGTTTGAGAATGTAAGGGTCATTATTGCGAGCTATTTTATTTTGTTAGCCCTGAGACGTATTTTTTCTTTACACTCGTTAAAACAGTCAAAAGAAAAGTTATTAGATGCCTCATTATGGATTTGTATGGCTAGTTTGTTTCACTTTTGGAGCATTCTTTATTTTGCACTTTTGTTTTATGCTATTGCCTTCTTTGGAGTAAAAGATTATCGAAACTGGATTATCCCTTTAGTCGCGTTGTTAGGGGCGTCTATTTTTCTGAGCCTCTATTTGCTTATGCAAGAGATGCACTTTCTAGATTGGTGGATGGATCGCGTTCAAGTGAGTTTCGATTTTATGTATTTTGACAATGTATTTCAAAATATTGCTTTAGCCGTCTTTGTGTCTATTGCCTTACTCTATGCGGTTTCTCAAGCCTTAGCAATCAAAAGCAAACCATATAATATGCAAAACACCTACAAGAAAATTATTTTGTCTTTTCTCATAGGTGCTGTGATATACTGTATTTCTGCAGATAAATCCAACGGATTACTATTGTTTACTTTTTTTCCTTTGGCCATCTTAGGGGCAAACTATATTGAAAGTATTCCACAACGTTGGCGAAAAGAGGCAAACGTGTATAGTATCTTCTTTATTGGATTATTTTTCTACTTTATGCAATTGATAATTTTATAGTTTTTGACCATACGCTAAATCACCCGCATCGCCTAAACCTGGAACAATGTAATTGTTTTCATCTAGTTTTTCATCTAGCGTAGCGACCCATAAATGAACGCCATCAGGTAAACTTTGTTCTAAGTATGCAATCCCTTCTGGAGCTGCAATAACAACTGCAAGATGCAATTCTTTGGGTTGTTCTTCCGTCATTAATTTGTTGATTACGGCAACTAACGATTGTCCTGTGGCTAGCATCGGATCAATAAGAATTAGTATTTTATCTTGGAATGAAGGTGCTGCTTGGTATTCTACTAAGATTTGACCCGCTTCTCCATGTTTTCCATGACGGCGATAAGCCGAAACAAATCCATTTTCCGCATCGTCAAAAAAGTTCATAAACCCAGTGTGTAAGGCTAATCCTGCGCGCAGGATCGAACAAAGTACCACGTTGTCTTCGACACAAGTGGTGTGTTTTACTCCCAGAGGGGTTTGAACAGCAACTGATTTATAAGGTAAGGTCTTACTCAATTCATAAGCCATAATCTCCCCAATGCGCTCAATGTTTTTTCTAAAACGCATGCTGTCTTTCTGAATGTTAACATCGCGAAGCTGTGCTAAGAAATGATTTAAAATGCTGTTTTCCTCTGAAATATAGTGAATTTTCATAACGGTATAATTAGTACCATAAAAGTATTAAAACTATATTTGTAAATAAAATTATTCATATGTTTTCAGACTTAGCATTTCCGATATTCGAAGAGAGTATTCGCGATTATCATAAATACGACAATGTAGATCAGCCAATTAACAACCCTTATCCGAAAGATGATATTAAACATTTATTATATCTAAAAAACTGGATTGATACGGTTCAATGGCATTTTGAGGATATTATTCGCGATCCACAGATTGATCCAGTTGCGGCTTTAGCCTTGAAAAGAAGAATTGATGCGTCCAATCAAGAGCGCACGGATATGGTAGAATACATTGATAGCTATTTCTTGAATAAGTATCAAGATGTAGCAGTAAAACCCAATGCGAAGATTAATTCAGAAAGTCCGGCTTGGGCAATTGACCGTTATTCTATCTTGGCCTTGAAAATTTACCATATGCGCGAAGAAGCAACAAGACCTGAAGCGACACAAGATCACCGCGATAAATGTCAAGCAAAATTAGACGTGTTATTGGAACAAAAACAAGATTTATCTACAGCAATTGACGATTTATTAAACGATATCGCAAATGGAGATAAATACATGAAAGTTTACAAGCAAATGAAAATGTATAATGACGAGGAACTAAATCCAGTCTTATACCAAAATAAAAAATAAGATATTCAACGATACGGAACCAAAGAGGCTAACGATAGCCTCTTTGGTTTTTTTAGCCAGTTGCATACTTCTTCTGGATTCACTACGGATAAATTTAATTCTATATTTAGTTTCTTGTCTTTTCCTCTACTTTAGAGTCAGTAATCAACCTATATTACCCTAGTTGGAGTGTAATCCTTTTTCTGTGCTTTAACGTTTTACTGATTCTAGCATGTCAAAAGAAAGACGTAAGAGGTAAAATATCATTTTTTTGTATGAGTAAAAAAAATTACTTTTGTTTGCTAAAGCGTGGATAATCACGCTTTTTTTGTTTCAATTAAATAGCAAATTAGTGAAAGATTTAAAACATATTGTCATCTTTAGATTATCCGCTATGGGAGACGTGGCCATGACTGTGCCTGTTGTCCGCGCATTAATCGAACAACATCCGAATGTACGAGTAACGGTTGTTTCCCGCCCTTTTTTCAAACCTTTTTTTAAGGGAATTGATCGTGTCGATTTCTTTCCCGTAGATGTAAAGAAAAAACACAAAGGTTTTTTGGGGTTGATTCGCTTATACAAGGACATAAAAAAATTGAAACCACATTATTTTGCCGATTTCCACAATGTATTACGCGCACAAGTCGTGCGTACCTTATGTGCGTTTTCTGGGATTCCCACGGCAGCGTTGGACAAAGGCAGAGCAGCCAAAAAAGCCCTGACTCGAGCAGAAAACAAAGTATTTAAACCGGTTCAAACGATGGTCGAAAACCACGTACAAACCCTACAAAAATTAGGTTTTAGCGTGAAGCTATACCATCCGCATTTTCCAGTAAAACCCGCCTTAGCTCCCGAGTTGGAAGGATATAGCAAGGATCAACACAAAACGTGGATTGGGATTGCTCCTTTTGCTCAATATGAAAGTAAAGTGTATCCGCTTGATCTCATGCAAAAAGTAGTGGATGAATTAGCAGAACAAGAAAATAGCTTGGTTTTTTTATTTGGTGGCGGAGAAAAAGAAATTGCTTTATTAAATCAACTAAAACGCGATAATGACAATGTGGTTGTCATGGCAGGTAAAGTGAAATTAGAGGTAGAAATGAATTTGATGCGACACTTAGATGTGATGTTATCCATGGATTCTGGAAATGCACATATCGCCGCAATGTTAGGTGGAAAAGTCGTAACTTTATGGGGCGCTACGCATCCCTATGCGGGGTTTGCACCATTCAATCAGCCGGAGGACTATTGTCTTACTGCAGATCGAAACCAATACCCTTTATTACCTACCTCTGTGTATGGAAATAAACAGGTGGAAGGCTATCAAGAGGCCATGCGTACCATTGATCCTCGCCTGGTTTGTAAAAAAGTGATGGAAGTAGCAAATAAAAAATAACATAGTAGATAGAACGAATAATGGACGTTATGAAGATAGAAAATTACATCAGGGATATTCAAGATTTTCCCAAAGAAGGCATTGGTTTTAAGGATATTACGCCTTTGTTGAACGATGCTCTAGCCATGGAAGAAGCAACTAAACAATTGCTTGAGTTAGTGGGAAATAAAAAAGTAGATCGCGTAGTAGGAATGGAAAGTAGAGGTTTTTTCTTTGCTACCTTGCTAGCTAAAGAACTACAGGCAGGCTTTGTCCCTGTTCGTAAACCAGGTAAACTTCCGTTTGATACCTTGGCGCAAGAATATCAATTGGAGTATGGAATGGATGTATTAGAAATTCATGCAGATGCAATTAAGCCCGGTGAAAAAGTATTGATTCATGATGATGTACTAGCTACCGGTGGAACTGCTGAAGCCGTTTGTAAATTAGTTGAGCGTCTTGGAGGTGAAATAGTACAAGTGAATTTTTTAATGGAACTTTCTTTTTTACACGGACGTGATAAATTAGCTTCGTATGAAGTAAAGAGTTTATTGACGTATTAAATACAGTATTGTTTGACGAAAAGTGTGGAACCAAAAATAACCCGAGGAGTTTAGTAGATGCTAAACTCCTTTTTTTTGACTATGTGTTTGTATTTTTCGGTCTATTTTCAACGGATTAAATTAAACTTAGTATAAATTGATGTTGTTTGCATCTTCTCAACTGATATTTCTTCTAATATATGCAATAAGAAGGTTGTTTTTTTGTTATTTATTCTTAATTTTGCATAAAATTAAATAACTATGAAAAGATTTTTAAAAACAGGAGGACTTTGTTTGATGCTAGGTCTTGCTTTTAGTTGTTCATCCGATGATAATAAGGGAGGAACGCCCAACGAAGACGAGATTACTTTACTTGTATTGGATAAGATGGAGGAGCTACAGTATGATTCAAATTACAATACAACAGAGGGATCCGGTGAACTTGCTTTATTTAGTAAAACAACAACTGTATTTCACTATGATGAAAAAGGAAGAGTTATTGTGCTTGATATAGATAATGAAGATGAAATTTCTTTACCTGAAGAATCAAAGAGCATGATAAAATGTACCTTGACGTATAATGATGCAAATCAGCTTACGAGAATCCATTCAGTAGAAGTGAGTAGTGGAGAAGATTGGATTGATGAGCAGTTTGAGTACAACGCTCAGGGAGTGTTAGTTCAATCGGTAGAAAGTGTAGATAACGAGGTAAAGCACTATGAGGTTAACGATAAAAAGCAAGTGGTGTCGTTAAAAGTGGTGACGGATCATGATTATGAGGAGCACTATGCGTATGAATATGACGCTAGAGGAAATGTTATTCGTGCAACTGATGTAGACAATTCCAGTCACTTTCATACGTTTACATATGATACAAATAAGACTCCGTATGAGCACATGAATCTTAATTTAATGTATGAAAATTTTGATTTTACGCATTATCTTAATTTTTTAAATTTAGCGAAGAATAATATACTTTCTTTTGAAGATTATTATGGTAAATGGACAATAAAACATGAATTGAATGCAGATGGGTTTCCAATAGAATCAATAGGTACGATGATAACAGAAAACAGAACAGGGCGTTTCGTATTTAAATATACGTACAAAACGATTAAGATTAAAAAGTAATATACTATTAGAATAAAGTGAAAAAAGCTACTTGTACAAGTAGCTTTTTTTTTGGCTTAATTTTTGAATTAGAGGCGTTATACTGGTGTGCATCAAGAATTAGTTGTGATTTTAAAGAGGTTAATTGGCTTGTAATTAGTGTTTTGTGTAAAAAATGTTTTTTTTAAAAAAATAGTTGCATATTAAAATTTTTATTAGAAAACTTTGTACCAGCCCTTAGGGTATATCAAATAAATGAAGAAAACAGTACTACATACTACTACTACTAAAATGAACAGCATAGCTTCTGCTACTGCTGCTGTTTTCTTGTTATCTACATCGCGGGCATTGCGGTCGCGGGCTTAATTTTTAAGCATTCTTTTTCTTTGGGACGATTTTGATCTCCCAAACCCATCAATCAATTTAATTTTTAATGTATTTCAACGAGATTGAAAGCGTAACTCTTGCATGTTAGCAGGTGTCTTTTTGGCTTTGTTGAATCCTAACTTTCTGTTTTTGAGATGAATTCAAATCAGTTTATCGTTATACCAGCGAATGAAACACATCGTGGTTATGCGGAACAAATCTGCAAAGAAATGGCGCTTTCTGCCCAAGCACGTGGTACGGGAATTGCAAGAAGACAGCCTGAATATGTAGCAAACAAAATGGTGGAAGGCAAAGCTGTTATTGCTTTACATCATGACGGTACTTGGGCGGGATTTTGTTATATCGAAACGTGGAGTCATGGCGAATATGTGGCGAACTCTGGCTTGATTGTCAATCCTATCTACCGAAAAGAAGGTTTAGCGAAGGCGATTAAGAAACGCATTTTCGAATTGTCTCGATTCAAATACCCACAAGCGAAAATTTTCGGATTAACCACGGGCTTAGCGGTGATGAAAATTAATTCTGAACTGGGATATGAACCTGTTCCTTATTCTGAACTTACCCAGGATGAATCCTTTTGGAAAGGCTGTGAGAGTTGTATCAACTTCTCTATTTTACAGAGTAAAGAGCGCAAAAATTGCTTGTGTACGTCTATGCTGTGGGATCCGATTGAAAAAGAAAAAGAACTGAGAATCAAAATAGATCAAAAGACAAAAGCCAAAGCGCGATTAAAAGAAATGCAGAAGAAGTATTCTTTACTCAAGCGTTTGCAAATGAAAATTAAACAAACAGTAAAGAAAACACCTCTATTTTTAAATTTTTAAACTGTAACACAATGAATAAAAAAATAGTTTTAGCCTTTAGTGGTGGATTGGATACGAGTTTTTGTGTCATTTACCTTAAAGAAGAATTGGGATATGAAGTACATGCTGTCGCCGTGAATACTGGTGGGTTTTGTGCGGAAGAATTAGCAGAAATTGAAGCAAGGGCCTTTCAGTTAGGAGTTGCTTCTTATACCACCATTGATGAGACACAAGCGTATTATAACGACTGTGTAAAATATCTAATTTTTGGCAATGTATTAAAAAATGCAACATATCCTTTGTCTGTGAGTGCAGAACGCGTGTGCCAAGCAACCGCAATTGCAAATTACGCCAAGAAAATAGGAGCCACAGCGGTTGCTCATGGAAGCACCGGAGCAGGAAATGATCAGGTGCGTTTTGATATGATTTTCAATATCTTACTTCCTGATGTAGCCATTATAACCCCTATTCGCGATTTAAAACTAAGCAGAGAAGAGGAGATTGATTACTTAGCGAAACACGGCGTAGCAATTAATGCAGAAAAAGCAAAATATTCTATTAACAAAGGGTTGTGGGGAACTTCAGTAGGAGGACAAGAAACCTTAACGTCTACTCTATATTTACCCGAAGAAGCTTGGCCAACTCCCATAAGTAAGACTACCCCAGAGGTTGTGGAATTGGTGTTTGAACACGGAGAACCAGTAGCTTTAAATGGTATTTCCATGACTCCTACTGAAGTTATTCAGCGCCTACAAGACCTCGCTCAACCTTTTGGAATAGGAAGAGATATTCACGTGGGAGATACTATTATCGGTATTAAAGGAAGAGTTGGATTTGAAGCGGCTGCTTCCTTGATTTTAGTGAAAGCCCATCATACGCTCGAAAAACATACGTTGACCAAATGGCAGTTGAATTGGAAGGAACAATTGGGCTCTTTTTATGGAAACTATTTGCACGAAGGTCAATTTCACGACCCCGTAATGCGCGATTTAGAAGCTTTTTTAACGAGTACACAGCAAACAGTCAATGGAAAAGTGTGGGTTGAACTTCATCCCTACCGTTTTGTTGTACAAGGGATTGAATCTAAAAATGATTTGATGTCTACTGCATTCGGTAGTTATGGAGAGATGAATACAGCTTGGACAGGAGAAGATGTCAAAGGGTTTTCAAAAATTTTTGGTAATCAAGTGATGATTTGGCACAAAGTAAATCAACAAGAAGATGAGACAAAGTAAAATTAGAGTAGGCATTGTCGGTGGGGCTGGATATACTGGAGGAGAATTACTTCGTCTATTGTTGAATCACCCTGCAGTGGAGTTGGTTTTTGTTCATTCGAAAAGTCAGGCAAATAAACCGATTTATTCGGTACACACGGATTTATTCGGTGATACGGATAAGGTTTTTACTGCTGTATTGACCCCGGATATTGATGTTGTTTTTCTGTGTTTAGGACATGGAGAATCTCAAGTTTTTTTGCAGGCAAATTCGTTTGGAAAAGCGGTAAAAATCATTGATTTAAGTCAGGATTTTAGATTGAAAAAAGAAGAAAATGTATTCGTTTATGGGCTTCCAGAATTAAATAAACCCCAGATTCAAAGGGCCCAATATATTGCGAATCCAGGTTGTTTTGCCACGGCAATTCAGCTGGCTTTATTGCCTTTAGCAGCGCAACAAGTATTGCCTAAATCAATTTATATACAAGCTATTACAGGCTCTACGGGTGCAGGACAAGGATTAGCAACTACCTCTCATTTTAGTTGGAGAGCTAATAATTTGTCTGTTTATAAAGCGTTTACGCATCAGCATCTAGGAGAAATAAGAGAGAGTCTAAATCAATTACAACCTCAAGGACAACTGGCAATAAAGTTCATACCAGAGCGAGGAGATTTTACAAGAGGAATTTTTGTACACGCGATAATGGAATCAACTGCGAGTTTAACCGATTTGCAAATGATGTATGCTTCGTATTATGCTACGCATCCCTTTACTCATTTTAGTAAAGAAGCCATTCATTTAAAACAAGTGGTAAATACCAATAAATGCTTGATTTCAATTGAAAAACATCAAAATGATGTATTGATTACCAGTGCGATTGACAATTTGTTGAAAGGTGCTGCTGGTCAAGCAGTCCAAAATATGAATCTCGTATTCGGTTTAGACGAAAAAATGGGATTAAACCTGAAAGCCTCTGCTTTTTAAACAAGATAAATTATGATGAAATTATATGATGTATATCCTTTAAACCCAATTGAAATAGTTAAAGGACAGGGAAGTTATGTTTGGGATAAAAAGGAGCAAGTTTATTTAGATTTATATGGAGGACACGCAGTGATCTCGATTGGACATACCCATCCTCACTATGTAAGTCGTTTAAAAGCACAGCTCGATCAGATAGGGTTTTACTCCAATTCAATCGAAAATCCTTTGCAACAGCAAGTAGCAACGTTGTTAGGAGAAGTAACAGGCTTAGCAGATTATCAATTGTTTTTGTGCAATTCTGGAGCAGAAGCGAATGAAAATGCATTAAAAATAGCTTCTTTTCACACGGGAAGAAAAAAGGTAATCGCCTTTGAAAAGGCTTTTCACGGCAGAACTTCGTTGGCAGTCGCAGCAACAGCCAATACTAAAATTATCGCACCTATTAATGTGACAGACAACGTTGTTTTCCTGCCTTTTAACGATGAACAGGCACTAGAACAAGCGTTTGTGTCGTATGGAGGGGAAGTGGCGGCTGTGATTATTGAGGGTATTCAAGGAGTTGGCGGAATTCAGGTGGCAACGCCTTCTTTTTTGAAAAAGATTAGTGTGTTAACTAAACAATATGGCGCTATTTTCATTGCAGATGAGATTCAATGTGGATATGGAAGAACGGGATCTTTTTATGCGGTTGATGATGCAGGCATTCAAGCAGATATTTATACGATGGCTAAGGGCATGGGGAATGGATTTCCGATTGGAGCAATTGCATTAGCTCCTGCATTCCAACCTTGGCATGGTCAATTGGGAACAACATTTGGGGGGAATCATCTCGCTTGTGCTGCAGCATTAGCAGTTTTAGAGGTCATACAGCAAGATCAATTGTTACTTCACGCCAAAAGAATAGGAAATTATCTATTGGCAGAATTGAAAAAACTAGATAAAATACAAGAAGTAAGAGGAAAAGGATTGATGATTGGCATTGATCTTGCTCCCGAACTAAAAGATTTACGTCAAGACCTTTTGTTTAAAGATTACATCTTTACTGGACAGGCGAGCCCAAATGTTATTCGTTTGTTACCTGCGTTGACATTGAGTGAAACAGATGCGGATCTATTTTTAGAAAAGTTCAGTAAAAGATTACAACACTATTAAAAACACAAACTCATGAAACAATTTTTTTCTGTACACGATATTCCTTCTTTGTCTGAAGCCATAAAAACGGCTTTGGAGTGTAAGGCAGATCCCTTTAAAAATGAACACTTAGGTAAGCATAAAGTATTGGGCTTGGTTTTTTTAAATCCGAGTTTACGAACGCGAATGAGTACGCAAAAGGCAGCTATGCAATTGGGAATGCAGGTCATGATTATGAATATGACGTCAGAAGGTTGGGCATTGGAGACCAAAGACGGTATCGTGATGGATGGACAGACGGCAGAACACATTCGCGAAGCAGCTGCTGTGATGGGAGAATACTGTGATATTTTAGGGTTGCGTTCTTTTCCAGGGCTACAAGATGCAAAGCAGGATTATAGTGAAGAGCTGTTTCACAAGTTTGCTGAATATTGTGGTAAACCTGTGGTGAGTTTAGAAAGCGCTACAAGACATCCCTTACAAAGCTTTACAGACCTTTTGACTATTATTGAAAAGGGAGATTATCAATTTGATGAGGTAAAAAAACAGTATATCCCCCAGGAAAAGAAACCCAAAGTGGTGTTGACTTGGGCGCCGCATGTGAAGGCATTGCCACAAGCTGTGCCCAATTCTTTTGCAGAATGGATGATTCAAGCAGAAAAAGAAGGATTGCTCGATTTTGTGATTGCGCATCCTGAGGGATATGCTTTGAAAGAAGAGTTTACGCAAGGGGCAACCATAACGACTAATCAACAAGAAGCTTTGGATGGTGCTGATTTTGTATATGTAAAGAATTGGTCTAGTTATGAAAATTACGGACAAATTACATGTACAGACAGTAGTTGGATGTTAACGCTAGAGCACCTAAAAAAAACGAATCAAGCGAAAGTCATGCATTGTTTACCCGTGAGACGCAACTTGGTTCTTGCTGCTGAAGTCTTGGATAGTCCTCATTCGATTGTCATTGAAGAAGCAGGAAATAGAGTGTGGGCCGCCCAAGCGGTTTTACAAGAAATGTTGAAAAATAAATAAACATGCAAAAAGTAACAGTAGTTAAAATTGGAGGAAATATTGTCGATGATGAAAAGGCATTGCACCAATTTTTGGATGATTTCACGCAGATTCCTTCCCCTAAAATTTTGGTTCATGGGGGAGGAAAGGTGGCAACAAAATTGGCGCAGGACTTGGCAATTCCAACTACCCTGGTAGAAGGGAGAAGAATCACCTCTGCAGCAATGCTACCTGTAACTGTTATGGTTTATGCGGGTTTACTCAACAAGCAAATCGTGGGGCAATTGCAAGGAAGAGGTTGTGATGCCTTAGGGGTTTGCGGAGCAGATGCACAGCTAATTACAAGTCATAAACGACCTGTAGAACTCCTAGACTATGGTTTTGTTGGAGATTTTGCTCCTCAAGATGTACACCATACTCGATTGCAACAACTATTAGGTCTCGGACTTTGCCCCGTTTTTTCTGCTATTACTGCAGATCAAGAGGGACAACTGCTAAATACAAATGCAGATACCATTGCTTCTCATCTAGCCGTAGCGTTAGCCCCCTATTATCAGGTATCCTTGGTGTATTGTTTTGAACATTCCGGAGTACTCCGTGATATACAGGATAAAAATTCAGTTATTCCTGCTATTAATTCCTCGAATTTTAATCAATTGAAAGAAGAGGGGGTGATTTCGGATGGGATGCTACCTAAATTAGCGAATGCTTTAGCATCCGTGGAACAACAGGTACATTGCGTTTGCATTAAATCCGCACAGAATCTTTTAAACCCTTTAGCAGGAACGATTATTAGTTAGTAGAACAAGAGAAAAATGAAAAAAGAATTAACCTTAGAAGCGATTAACCTATTAAAAGACTTAATTGCAACTCCTTCTTTTAGTAAAGAAGAAGACCAAACGGCAGAATTAATTGCACAATTTCTCTTGCAACAGGAGGTTTCTATTCACCGTGATTTGCATAATGTATGGGCATTTAATCAATACTATGATCCTAATAAGCCAACGATATTGTTGAATTCACATCATGATACTGTGCGCCCAAATAAAGATTATACGAAAAATCCGTTTATGCCTGAGGTATTTGATGGCAAGCTGTATGGATTAGGTAGTAATGATGCAGGGGGATGTTTAGTGTCTCTACTTGCCACGTTTTTGTACTTCCACAAGCAGGAAAATTTAAACTACAATTTTTGTATGGCTGCAACAGCAGAAGAGGAGATATCGGGAATGGATGGGCTGGAGCGTGTGATTCCACAATTGGGAAAATTGGCTTTCGCTATTGTTGGCGAGCCTACACAGATGCAATTAGCTGTAGCAGAACGCGGTTTGATGGTGTTGGATTGTGTGGCACATGGACGCTCAGGACATGCGGCTCGTAATGAAGGAGAAAATGCAATCGTAAAAGCCATGCAGGATATAGAGTGGTTCACCACTTACCAATTTCCAAAAGTATCAGCAGCATTTGGACCAATTAAAATGAGCGTGACAATGATTCAAGCAGGAACACAACATAATGTAGTACCCGCAACGTGTGAGTTCGTTGTAGATGTTCGCGTGACAGACGCTTATACTAACGAGGAAGTTTTAGCTATTGTTCAAAATCACGTCAATAGTGAAGTGCATGCACGTTCGACACGCTTAAAACCTTCGTCTATTGCGATAGATCATCCCATCGTGCAAGCGGGAATCCAATTAGGACGTAGGACGTATGGGTCACCAACAACAAGTGACCAAGCGCTATTGGATATTCCTTCGTTAAAATGCGGTCCTGGTGATTCCGCTCGATCTCATACAGCAGATGAGTTTATCTACCTCAGCGAAATTGAGGAGGGAATCTCCCTTTATATTGATATGTTGAATGTAATAGTGAAGTAAATGAAGTTATGGCAAAAAAATACGACAGTAGATCAGACCGTTGATACCTTTACTGTCGGACAAGATAGGGTATTGGATATGAACCTTGCACCTTTTGACGTACTGGGCTCTTTAGCACATACGCAAATGTTAGCACACATTGGCCTGTTGACAAATGCAGAATTGAAACTGATTCAGAAGGAGTTGAAAGTAATTTATAAGGAAATCCAACAAGGTGACTTTCAAATTGAAGAGGAAGTAGAAGATATTCACTCTCAAATTGAATTATTGCTCACAAGAAGAATTGGGGAAGCTGGTAAGAAAATTCACGCAGGACGTTCGAGAAATGATCAGGTATTGGTTGACTTAAAATTGTATTTTCGTCATGAAATTGAAGAAATTGTAGCGCAAACAAAAATTGTATTTGAAACCTTTCAACGTTTGAGTAATCAACATAAAGAGGTACTAATGCCTGGGTATACGCATTTGCAAATTGCCATGCCTTCTTCTTTTGGACTTTGGTTTGGCGCTTATGCGGAAAGTTTAGTGGATGATTTGGAGCTGATGCTCGCTGCCTGGAAAATTGTCAACAAAAACCCGCTCGGATCTGCAGCGGGGTATGGGTCATCTTTTCCTTTGGATCGCCAAATGACAACCGATTTACTGGGATTTGAAAGCATGAATTACAATGTGGTGTACGCTCAAATGGGAAGAGGAAAGAGTGAGCGTATTTTAGCACAGGGAATGAGTAGTATTGCCGCAACGTTGAGCAAATGGGCGATGGATTGCTGTTTGTATATGGGGCAAAACTATAACTTCATCTCCTT
Organism: Myroides sp. DW712; assembly: GCF_046557355.1. Lineage (NCBI taxonomy): Bacteria > Pseudomonadati > Bacteroidota > Flavobacteriia > Flavobacteriales > Flavobacteriaceae > Myroides > Myroides sp. DW712. Next base: position 49,505 of record NZ_JBKFDO010000005.1, on the reverse strand, counting down.
TCCGGATCATCTTACGACAGGTTCAAGCATTATGCCGCACAAAAAAAATCCAGATGTGTTGGAATTGATTCGAGCGAGAGGAAATAGAATACAAGCACTCCCTAATGAGATTGCTTTGATGACTGCTAATTTACCTGCAGGTTATCACCGAGATTTACAATTGTTGAAAGAGAATCTCTTTCCAGCATTTACTTCTTTGAAAGAATGCCTCGCTATGACGCAGTTAATGCTCGATAATATACAAGTGAATGAGAACATTTTAGCAGATCCAAAATATGATTATTTATTTAGTGTTGAGGTAGTGAATCAATTGGTTTTAAGCGGAAAACCTTTTAGAGAGGCCTATAAAGAAATTGGCTTAGCGATTGAAGCAGAGACCTATCAACCTAAAAAAGAAGTTCAACATACACATCAAGGGAGTATCGGCAATTTGATGAATGATGAAATAAAACAGGCATTTAATGCTGTATATGAAACCTTTGGGTTTGATCAAGTTAAGAATAAACGAGTACGTTTAGTGTTGTGATCGATTGTAAAAAGCTTGAAATTTATTTTTCAAGTTTTTTTGTATTTTTGTGTAAAATTTTAAGATAAGTTAGATGAAAAAAGTATGTTGTATTGTTGTTTTATGTCTAGGGAGCATATTAACTTCATGCTCTAAAAATGATGACAATAAAGATACGGATCCTATTTTTTCTTTGCCGTATATCCCTTTAAAAAGCCTTTCTGAATTTTCAGACAATGAAACGTATTATTATGCTGGTTTTAAAGCAGGTGAAAGAAATGCTAGTATGTTGTCACCTACTTCGACGGCATGTAATAGAGATGAAACATTGCAGTTTTTCTATGATGATTTTGAGGAGATAAAATATATAAAATACTACCGAACAAATAGAAATTGTAGCGGAAAAGAAACGGTCGTATTAAGTAAAAATAAGTTAATTTCCGAAGGCATTCTGTTGACAAAAATAGAGGAACTGATGGGAGATTTTGAACCTTTACCGGGAGATGATGATAAGGGAAATATTGAATTAGAAATCGGATTTCAAGGAGAGTATTTGAGAATAGAAGATCAGATGTCTCATTATAATCGCACAAACCCCACAGATAAAGTATATTTGTATTTTAAAAAGAAGTATTAAATAAAAAAACGGCTAACTTACTTAGCCGTTTTTTTATTAAATATCATCGTAGTTAATGTGAATCTCATCCGAGGTAACAATCGCTTGACACGATAAAATCAGCCCTTCTTCGACTTCATCCTCTGTCAATATGCTGTTGCGTTTCATCGTAGCAGATCCTTTGGTTACTCTACACATACAAGAACTGCAAATTCCCCCTTGGCACGAGTATGGTGCATCAATTCCTGCTTCTAATACACCGTGTAAAAGCGCTTGGTTTTTTGGCATTTCAAAGCTAGATTCTTCATCGTCAACAATCACCGTTACTTTAGTAGTTCCTCCTTGTGTCTCTACTGGATCATTTGCATCCGTATTTGGTGTGAAAATCTCAAATAAGATGTTTTCTTGTGCTATTCCTTCGGCTTGTATGGTTTCACGTACCACATCAATCATGGCCTCAGGACCACATAAGAAATACGTAGCAAAGTGCTTATCTTGATGCGTATTATTCACAACAAAGTTAATCGCTGCTTTATCAATACGCCCAAATAGCGCATCGTTTTCTTTCATTCTTGAATAAACAAAATGAACATAGAATCGCTCTGGATATTGTTCTTGTAGCAAGTGTAATTGCGTATGGAAAATAGTCTCCTCTGCTGTCTTATTGCCATAAACCAACACAAAGGTACTGTTTGGTTCTTCCGTCAAAACGGTTTGTAAGATGGACATCACCGGTGTAATACCGCTACCTGCAGCAAAAGCCGCATAGTTATTTGATGCTTCAACATTAGGTGTAAAAGTGAAACGTCCTTCAGGAACATCTACAGCCAGCTGATCGCCTACTTTCAATGTCTCATTAGCATATTTTGAGAATAGTCCCTGCTCTACTTTTTTTACTACAATTCGAACTTCTCCGCTTTCTGGCGTGGAACAAATCGAATAAGCACGTCTTATTTCTTTGCCGTTATGTTCATGGCTAATAGTAAGATACTGTCCTGCAACAAAGCGATACTCTTGTTGTAAGGCAGCAGGAACGTCCAATACGATTGAGACTGCATTTGGCGTCTCTCTTCGAATCTCTTGCACCGTTAATTTGTTGAATCTTGACATGGTTTACTTTTGTTTAAGTTCGCAAAAATACAAAACCCGTGGAGGAAAAGGAAGTTTTGCTCCCCAGTTTAACTAAAAATATCATACCTAAAATTTATAGGTATTGAAAAAGTATTATATTTGTATACCTAAGAATCTTATATATGGCAAAGCAACAACAATTATATAAAGGAAGCCTAAATACCATTATCATGAAACTATTGGCTGAAAACGGACGAATGTACGGCTATGAAATAACCCAAAAAGTCAAGGAGATAACGGCAGGAGAGATGAGTTTAACAGAAGGAGCTCTTTATCCAGCACTACATAAACTCGAAGCAGATGGTTTCTTAGATGTCGATATGGAGCGTGTAGACGGTCGAGTGCGCAAATATTATAAATTGACAGAAAGTGGTGTAAAAGAAACAGACAGTAAGTTGGAGGAGTTAGAAAATTTCATTCGAAATATGCAACATATTGTCAACCTCAAATTGACCTAAGTAGAAGAATCAATACAAAAAATATGAATATACTATCAACAGAACAACTTCATGCTATTGAAGCGCGATTGTGCTTGAAATATAATTTGAAATACGAAGAAATTCGCAATGAATTGGTCGATCATATCGCTTGTGAGATTGAAGACAAAATGGAACAAGGAGAACAATATGAGGAAGGCTTTACTTTAGTGTTTAGAAAGTGGAATGTGCGATTAATCGCTGATAAAAAAGGAGTATATCAGGGAATTCCTCATTTTATTGTCAATCAACTCAACAAAGAGTATAGAAAGGTGGCACTACAGTCGGGTGTATTAACGGTTGTTTTTACTCTTCTTTTGTTTTTATCGACCCATTATTTTCAGTTGAATAATTTACTGTTGTTGAACTCTCTTTTTTTTGTAAATGCGATTGGAGTGCTGATTATTCAACGCAGTTTACCTAGTTTAGGTGATTATCGCTATGATTTTTTAAAAGCAAAATCAAAAGTTGTTCTACTGAAAAGTAGCTTAGCTTTAGCGGGAATATACTTATTTTATACCGTATGGGATGTAGTTAACTTTACTTTTGGAGTACTATTGATTTTCTACTTTGTTTTTTCCACCTTCCTATTACTTCGATTTAGAGTCTATTGTAACAATCGACAATTTAAAATTGCAAAATAAGTAAGATAAATGAAGACATTAACCCAAAAAAAACTTCAACATATCGACGAGTTTTTAATTGAACATTATCGTTTGTATTACATTGATATTCGTGCAGAGGTAGTTGATCATATAGCTACAGATATTGAGGTAGAACTCCATAAAGGAAAGTGCTATGAGGAGGCTTTTGTTTTGGTTATTGCTAAATGGGATGCACTGCTGAAACCTTCTTCTTTTTTCTTTAGAGGGATTCCGAAGTTTATTGCTCAACGGTGGACTAAAGAACGGTTAAGACGTGGAGCGAAAGCGAGCGGATTAGGTGCTTTAGCCACAGTAGGAATTGGCAGTTTCTTTTATCGTTTTATAGATTTAGATGCCGATATCCTATGGGTGTTGGGAACATTACTGGCTCTTTATATCGGTATTGGAATTTTATATATATGCAATCGTGGTTTAATGAGAGATATTCCGTTGCACACCGCAACAGGTACTTTCTTGAGAGTAGAGTTTAAACAACTTGGATGGGTGCAAAGTATATTCGTTATTATGCCGTTACTCAATCAAATGAAGTTTATTCCGAGAGCGGACGGTGTTTTTGCTTTCTATTTTTTCATTGGATCGGTCATGTTATTTTATATGATACATTGGCGAATCGATTATCAAAAAGAACAACTGTATCAAGTAAAATGGAAGTCTATCTAAACTGTATGAGTATGGAAAAGAAATTGACGTTAGAACAGATTGATGCTTTACATGCCTTTGTACGTAAGCATTATGTGGAATTTTATGATGTAGAGCTAGAACTCGTGGATCATTTAGCGAATGATATCGAAACGCAATGGCAAGAGGCAACTCAACTGTCTTTTGAACAGGTACTGCATATTGCTTTTAAAAAATTTGGCGTTTTTGGGTTTAGTGATGTTGTTGAATTGAAAGTAAACCAGCTTTACATGACCTATATGAAAATGATATTTAGAGAAGTGGGTTCGTTTTTTACGATTCCCAAGATTATTTTCTCCTTAGCCCTCTATTCGTTGTTATTTACCATCGGATATGTTTATCAGGAAACTGGAATTAGAATACTCTATGTTCTGTTTTTTTTTCTAATAGGATTTTATCTCGTAGTGGGCACACTTTGGCAAAAAAAGTTGAGACGTAGACAACGAGAAATGAAAATGAAGTTTTTATTAGAAGATACGGCTACTCAAATTTACGCTGGAGGCGCTGTTTTCTCTATTATTTCTATTTTCATCCAATTGTCAAATTTTACGAGTACTATGACAAACGTAATATTGGTAACAAGTGTCGTGGCGTTACTGCTCCTATTTATGGGATTGTGGTGTTACGTGGCAATATTTATCCTAAAACCTCAATTGGAGCAAGAAATACATCGATTGCCCCAAAAATACCAGATTCATTAGCTTCAGCGACTCCTAACGGTCGCTTTTTTTATGTCCTAAAAAACTGATTAGTAAGGAACTTGTCAAAAAGGTGTAACACAAAAGGAAGAGTGACGTCTTATGGGATATCAACCAAAATAATAGCCTATGAAACAGTTATTCACCTTGTTTTTATGCTTTTTGTCGCTAGCTTCTGTTGCTCAGGTTACAGGGACGATAGTCGATCAAGAAGGAAAAGTCATTAGTTATGCTACGGTCATTCTCGATCAAACACAACAAGGAGCCATCAGTAACGACAAAGGAGCCTATGAAATAAAACCCAAAACACAAGGGGATTTTACCCTTGTTTTTCAATTTTTAGGATATAAAACAGAACGAAAAAAAATAAACTATCAAGGAAAACCGATAGCTGTGGATGTTGTACTACAAGAAGAGGAATTCCAATTGGATGATATTGTCATCAAAGTAGGAAAGAATCCTGCAGACGATATTATTCGCAGAGCCATTGCAAATAAAGCGCAAAATACAAAGGGAATGGCTACGTTTGCTGCCGATTTTTACTCCAAAGGGATGATCAAAAGTTTGAAGATTCCCAAATTTGCAAAAGATAAAGTCTTAATCAACGGCGATAAAGCTGCTGGACTTGATTCGCTTGGACAGGGAATTCTCTATTTATCCGAGACAGTTTCCGAATTAAAATACCAAAAACCCAACCAACTGAAAGAGCACATTATAGCCTCTAAAATTAGCGGAAATAACAATGGTTATAGCTTTAACACGGCCGATGAGTCCTTCTATGATTTTTATGACAATCAACTGAAGGTGGCGGATTTTGATGCGCAATTAATATCTCCAATCGCGAAACAGGCGTTTTCTTTTTATACCTATAGCTTAGAAGCTATCTTTAAGGATAATGGCGTATTGATTAATAAGATTAAAGTTACCCCTAAGGTAAAAAATCAGCCGGTGTTTGCTGGAGATATTTATATTGTAGATACTTCTGCAGCTTTATACGGGGTAGACTTAACGGTAACAGGTGTGAGCTTACAACAACCGTTTATTGATCAAATTACAATCAGTCAGAATTTCTTTTTTAACGAAGGGAATCAAACTTGGGTGAAGCGCTCGCAAACCTTAGATATGTTGATTGCATTGTTAGGGTTTAAAGGGCAAGGAATTTTTTTGAGTGTATTCAATAATTACAATTTTACGCCCCACTTTACCCGAGCAGATTTCGGTAGAGAGGTTTTATCTTTTGCCAAAGATGCCAATAAAAAAGAAGAGGACTTCTGGACGAATCACCGCTTGTATCCGTTAACAACAGAAGAAGTTCACGATTATCAATTCAAAGATAGCATACGAGAACGCAAAGAGTCACCAGCATACAAAGACAGTCTTCGTATAGCCTACAATAAATTTACGCTGACTTCTCCTCTTTTGGGATATAGCTACAAAAGTAAAGAAGAGCGCTTTCGCTTTACTTACGATGGATTGATTAATCTAGAAACCATTGGTTTTAATACCGTTCAAGGGTTTTATATGGGTTCTGGTTTATCTGCCCAATTCTACGGGAAGGACAAGATATCCTATACGAGTGCTAAAGCCTCTTTTGATTATGGATTTGCCTCTGAACGATTCCGTGCTTATGGAAGTCTAAGTCATCGATTGAATGATGTACACCAATCGCGGTTTTATGTAAGAGGAGGAACAAAAATAAAACAGTTTCATCCAGATAATATCAGTGAGCAGTTTAATAGTTTATTCTCCTTACTATTTAGGAAGAATTTCGCTAAGTATTACAACAATGAGGAAGCTTATGTAGGGTATAAAGGGAAATTTATTGATGAGGCGATTTCAATTGGGACAGAAATAGGGTATGAGCAACGAAAACCGTTGTTTAACAATGCCAATGGGGCTTTCTATACTGGAAGTAGAGCGTATACCTCAAACGATCCTACGGCGCCTTTAGATGCCTTGAGTGCTCCTATTGAATTGCATCACCTCTATAAGTTTAGATTAGGAGCAACCCTTAATTTGGGAATGAAATACGTATCTTATCCAAACAGACGTTGGTATATTCCCAATACGGATTATCCAAAAATTAATGTTGGATATGAAAAAGCATTTAGTGGTAATCTAAAGGGGTATAATTATGACTTAGTTACTGCAGGAGTGAAACAAGATATTTCGTTGAGCAATAAAGGAGAGTTTTCGTATCATATCAAAGGAGGGCACTTCTTTCATGGGGATGATATTTCTTATGTGGATCGCAAACACTTTTCTGGAAATCAAACCCATTTGAATATTGAAAATGATCGCATGAGTTCATTTAATTTATTGCCGTATTATAGTTTGAGTACTAATAAATCGTATATGGAGACCCATGTAGAATACAATTTTAAAGGATTTATCATGAATCGTTTGCCTTTGCTAAAATGGACGGGGTGGAATGTTGTAGCGGGGTATCACAATGCGATGGTCTCGGATGCGAAAGCCTACCAAGAGTTTACCGTAGGGTTATCTAATATCGGCTTTGGTAGTATGAAAGGATTCCGCGTAGATTATGTGCGAGCTTATCAAGGAAGTCACTTCTTTAAGGATGGTTTTATGTTTGGCTTTAAAAAAGACTTCTAATCCCACAACACGATGTTGTTTTGATTGGAAGGGCTTCATGTAGCTGCTAATACAGCATAGAAGTTACAGTGAGTTGAATAGTTTGGATTGGAAAGAATTTAGTTTATAACGTGTACAATCCAATAAAAAAAGCCCGGTACATGGTATCGGGCTTTTGTATGTTTAGAAGTTTGATTTAAATTGCTCTAAGAAGCGAACATCGTTCTCGTAGAACATGCGAATATCGCTGATTTGGTATAATAACATGGCAATACGCTCAATTCCCATACCAAAAGCAAATCCACTGTACTCATTTGCATCGATATTACAATTGGTCAATACATTTGGATCAACCATTCCACATCCCATAATTTCTAACCAACCGGTTCCTTTAGTGATGCGGTAATCAATTTCCGTTTTCAATCCCCAGTAAATATCTACTTCAGCACTTGGCTCTGTAAATGGGAAATACGAAGGGCGTAAGCGGATTTTAGACTTGCCAAACATCTCTTTGGTAAAGTACAACAAGGTTTGTTTTAAGTCAGCAAAAGATACGTCTTTATCGATGTATAATCCTTCTACTTGGTGGAAGATACAGTGTGAACGAGAGGAAATGTCTTCATTTCGGAATACACGACCTGGAGAAATCGTACGCAATGGCGGTTTGTGATCCTCCATATAACGTGCCTGTACAGAAGAAGTATGGGTACGCAATAAGTGCTGTGGATTCGACTGCACGAAGAACGAATCTTGCATATCACGTGCTGGGTGATAATCAGGAAAGTTCAAAGCAGAGAAATTATGCCAATCATCTTCAATTTCTGGGCCTTCAGAAATAGTAAAACCAATACTGTTAAAAATATCAACAATTTGATTCTTCACCAACGAAATAGGGTGTCTAGATCCAATAGACATCGGATAACCTGGACGCGTTAAATCGCCATATAATCCTTGTACATTCTTAGACTCTAGTTCTTCTTGGATGGTTTTTACTTTAGTTTCAATGGTGCTTTTTAGCGTATTAATCGCTTGACCAAATTCCTTCTTTTGATCGTTAGGAACGGTTTTAAAATAAGCGAATAATTCGTTTAAAATTCCCTTCTTAGAAAGAAATTTAATCCTAAAAGCTTCTAATTGTTCTTTGTTATCGGTTTGGAAATATTCTGCCTCACCAATGTATTCTTTTATTTTATCTATCATTTTAAGTAAAGTAAAAGGCAAATTTACTGCTTTTCATTTAGACATAAAATTTAAAGCATGCTAAATTTTTATTTATGCGCATTTTAATCAATATATTTTAGTTCTAAGAAATACTGCACGATGGCTTCTTTCATTAAAACACTTTGTTCCCCTGCTCGTAAAGCGGGTAAATGTTCTTTGACAGTATAATGGGGCCAGCCATCGTTGTCATAGTGATCAAATTCATAATATCCGTAGGGTTCAAGGAGGCGGCATATCGCAATATGCATTAAATTAACTTTATCGTCTTTTTTATATCGCTTTTTAATCTTACCTAATTCTTGAACACCAATAAGATAGATGATTGCTTCTAAATCGAGGGTCTCCCCATCACCAAAGCGAGTAGATATTTTTTGAACGACATCTTCCCATCTTTGTTTTAATTGTTCATCTCTTGCCATTTTGTTGTTTGTTTGAAAGAAACAAAGATACAATTTACTTATGACGCAGATTTATAGAAAAAATAATAATTTAGTGGATTATAAAACAAGGATACTATGGTACTCGATATTTTGGTTCTATTGGCTTTGGCTTTTGGTGTATTTAAAGGATTTAAAGATGGTTTTTTTGTCTCTGTTGTAGCGTTTTTATCGCTGCTGATTGGGACGATGGGAGCACTGAAATTCTCTACGGTAGTCAAAGATTTTCTTCAACATAAATGGGGATGGGAATCGAGTTTTTTACCTGTGTTATCCTTTGTAATTGCCTTTATATTGGCCATTTTAGCTGTTCGATTGGCTGCGCAAGTCACAACGAAAATTTTTGAAGCTTCTTTTTTGGGATTCTTTAACCGCATGCTCGGAGCACTTTTTCAAATACTAGTTGTAATACTCATGATGAGTTTGGTGTATGCCGTAGTAGATCAGGTCAATAGTCGCTTTCCGATGATCGGACCAGACACACTAGCCGCTTCTACAAGTTATCAGGTTTATCTCTTTGTTTCAGAACATATCTTTCCAAGCTTGTTTGATATGGTCAAGTATCTATTTGAAAAAAGCGTGGATGTTCTGCAAACACCCACGCCTGAATCTATTTAAATTTCGCGAATCACTTCTTTGCTGATCCAACCGATTTCTTGATTTTCTAAGCGAACCTTGATCCACAGTCCTTTTTCTTCTAAGAGGAATACTTTGGTTCCTTGGTGCAGCTCTCTGAGAGTAGCAGAGGTTGTTCTCGCTTCTTCTTTAAAGGCTGTTTTTGGTGCAAAAATAAGAGCAGAAGCCTTGTCTTTGGCGTAGTTACTTTCAAAAGAAGCTGCATATAAACTACCTAATCCAACAACAAGACTGAGTATCATTCCAACAAATAAAAGTCGTTTAATTGTACTGTGGTGGTTGATAAAATATACGATAAAGCACAATAATAAAGCCACGCTAGCTAGTGTTGCTAGAATCGCCCAACCATCAACCGAAAACGTACCTAAGGATTGATGCAAGATATCTGTTTTGTCATATTCGTGAATGATGGTAATATCGTCTTCCAAATGCTCCTTGGTAAAATTCAAATTGGTTTTTGCCTCTTGCATTTCAGGGGCTAGTTTAAGCGTCTTTTCATAGTAGTAAGCCGCATGAAGATAATCTCCCGTTTTGAAATAGGCATTAGCCAGATTGAAATACAATTCAGGTGAATTGTCATGTGTCTGTGTTAATGTTAAATAGCCGTCAATTGCCTCTTTGAAATGTTCCTTCTGAAACGTTTCGTTCACTTTGTCAAAAGACTTCTGCCAATCAGAATCTTGAGCATAGCTACCTACATTGAATAAGGCAAAAACAAGATAAAAGATTAATTTTTTCATTAGAATTTAAATTGTTTTTCCAATTGATCAATCACATCAATGGCTGTTTCGTAATCGTTGACAATATTCACTTGGTCTGTAGGGGTATAACGCGCCCATTCACAAGCGTTTTTAAGGTTCATAAATGAATCAATCGCGGTTGAATCAATTGCTTTTTCTTGCAAAATTTCCGTGATATTATCATTGCTCATCTCACTGGTTTCTATATTCAGTTTCGCTTTTAAGAAATTGTGCAAACAACGTTCCAACGCTTCGTAGAATCGATCTTTGTCTTTCATGTGTTTCTTTGCCTCACTCAAGTATTTCTTCGCTAATCGATTGTTTCTCTTCAATCGATTTCCTTCTACATCGCTGACTCTTGCTGCTTTTAGACGCATTGCAAGGGCAAATAGAGGCATAGCTCCAATGGGTACAAGCAAGAAGAAATAGAATAAAGGGGTCTTCCAGTAGGTGGATTGTCTTCCCTCTACAAAGGTCAATGTTGTTTTGTTCTTTTGGAAAAACTCCTGGTCGTCCACTTGGTCTGTACCCGCAACTTCCTTATTTGTTGGTAACATCGGTCCGTCTAGTACCTGAATCTTAATGGTATCAGTGGTAATAGTTTTGTATTGCTTTGAAGTCAAATCAAAATAGGAAAATTCCATCGGATCAATATTGTATTCTCCTTGATATTGGGGAATAATGGTATATTTATTGGATCGATTTCCTTGCAGACCTCCTGCAGTTGGGGTCAACTTCTCTGTGTACTGCGGGTCGTAAACCTCTAGAGCAGAATGAGCTACTGGAGTGGGAAGTGTAACCAAGTTGAGGTTTCCTTTTCCAGCAACATTAACGGTTAAATAAAAGGGTTCACCTGCTTTTAAAGCAGTTGTAGAAGGTGTTGCCTTCATGGTAAATTCTCCTACCCCGCCAGAGAAATTGACTGGTCTATCTTTTTGCGGTAACGCTTGTGCATCAATGGTAATGGTCTGGGTACTGAATTCTTTTTCAATTACGCCATATTCAGGGAATCCAAAGAAATCTCGACGCCCAGTGGGAACTTCCACCTGAACGGTCAGCGACAAGGGTTTAATTTGATGTTTTCCTACTTCTTGAGCCATGATTACATCTTGCTTCAATACAATATAATTGTACATTTCCCCTTTGTATTTCCCTTGCTTTAGCTCTGGTCGCTGTGGCATTTCCACATTATAGGTCCAGAACTTATCATAGGTTGGAATTTCGTTCCCTCGATATCCACCCACAGGAGCATTAAAATACAACTTGTATACTAGGGTAACGGGTTCATTGATATAGGGTTTCGCTTTGGATACTTCAGCCACTAAATGAACCTTGTCTAGAGTTCCTTGTTGCATTTGATTAATCTGTTGACGAGGATCTTGTCGCTCAATAGCATCGGTAACGGTAATAGTAATAGGATTGGTGGTATAGGTTTCGCCATCCATAACGATACTCGCTTTTCCAATGGTTATCTTCCCCTTTCTCTTGGGTCTCAATAAGTAAGAAAACGACTTTTTGAAGGATTTTTTTCCATTCATCCAGGCGTAGCTCACTGCACTATTGGGCCCGCCAACAACTGTAAATCCCTCAAAAGTAGGAGAACGAAACTCATCTCCATCGCTATTCATTGTAAATTCGATCTGAATAACGTCATTTAAAGGCACTTGATCCTTGTTTACACTCGCTTCAAAAGTTGCTTGTGCAGCTAAAGATTGTGTAAATAGAACACAAAACAATACAATATACAGGTGTAGTATTTTCATAATTTAAAGCTTACCAATCTTTTTTGCGTTGGGTGGATACCCCTTGTGCTTCGGCTTTTTTATCTCCTTTTTTGTTTTTGTCTATCAATCGCTGTTGTACGGCTTGTTCATCGCGATTTACGGCATCCAAGATACGCTCCATCTGCTCTTTGCTTTGCTGCTGTTGCGGATTTGGTTGCTGTTTTGGATCTTTATTGTCTTTGTCGTTTTTGTCGTCTTTGTTATTCCCTTGATCTTTGTTGTCCTCCTTCTTATCATCTCCCTTGTTATCTTGGTTGTCTTTATTTTGATCCTGATTGTCTTTGTTTTGATCTTGGTTCTGGTCCTGATCCTTGTTTTGATCTTGATTTTGATTATCCTGGTCTTGATTTTGATTATCCTGATCTTGATCGTTTTGTGGGTTTTCTTCGTTTAATTTCTTTGCTACTGCATAGTTGTAACGCGTTTCATCATCTTTTGGATTATTTCGCAAGGCGTTTTTATAGGCCTGTTCTGCGGCTTTGTAATTTTTTTCTGCCATATAAGCATTGCCTAAGTTGTGATAGGCTTGATGCTTGGCTTGCTTTGTTGTAGCTTCTTTAGTCGCTCTACTATAGGCAGAAATCGCCTCTTTATTGTGTTTTTGACGCAGTAAGCTATTCCCTAAATTATAGGTAGGAGTTTCTTTTTTTTCACTTTTTGAGGAAGCGATGCGATAAGCTGCTTCAGATTGGGTGAATTGCTTGTGTTCATAGCTTTCGTTTCCCACGGTTAATGCACGACCTGCCGATTGTGCCCAGCTAGATAACGAAGCAAACAGAAGCAAAGCAAAAGTCAAATATATCTGTTTCATTTTTTTACCAGTATAAGCATTATTCTTTTTCATTGAAGAGATTTAATTTCTTCATCCAACTCGTTTTGCGCTCCAGAATGAATAGATCAAGGCAAAGAAGCAACAAAGCTAAACCTAAAAACCATTGAAATTGCGATTGAAATTCTGCTATTTGTTGGGATTCAAAATCAGTTTTTTCAATTTTGTTGAGCTCATTCGTAATTAGATCTACAATTTCTTGGGTATTTGATCCATAAAAGTACTTTCCACCCGTTGCATCTGCAATGTGTTTTAACGTAGAAGGGTCTAATTTGGTAATGACAATTTCATTATCCCAATCTCTTTTGTACTCTACCCCTTTGGCCGTTTTAATTGGAATAGGACCTCCTTTTTCGGTTCCAACGCCTATCGTGATGATTTTAATGTTCTTCTCTTTGGCGAGTTGAATAGAGGAATCAACGCCTTCACCGTGATCTTCCCCATCCGAAATAAGAATCATTACTTTACTCGTTCTAGGGTTGTCAAAGTAGTTACTCGCCACGTGAATGGCGTCTTCTAAAGCAGTTCCTTGAGAAGAAACCATATCCGTATTCATCGATTGTAAATACATCTTGGCTGCATAGTGATCGGTGGTAATAGGCAACATCGGAAAGGCACTTCCAGCATAACCAACGATTCCCACACGATCAGGGCCGAGACTATTGATGATTTGCGAGGTTAATTGCTTCATCTTTGCTAACCGATCAGGCGCCATATCTTGGGCAAGCATACTCTTGGAAACATCCAGAGTAAAAACAATATCTACCCCTTGTCTTTTTACCGTTACAATACGTGTACCAATCTTTGGATTAACCAACGCGAATATAATACAAACTAAAGCGATTAGATATATACCCGCCTTAATCAGTGGTTTGTTGACTGATTTAGTTGGGGCTAACGCTTGTAATGCTTTTGGTGTCGCAAAGGTTTGTTGCACTTTCTTTTTCCATAGAATATCTCCCACCACTAGCAAGGCAATAACTGCTAGGACGAGTAGTAAAAGAAAATATTTTTTATCATCTAATTCCCACATAATGCTATTAAATAAATCCTCTAAAAAGGGTTTTACTTAGGATAAAATCAAGCGCTAATAAGATAAAAGCAAGAAGAGCGAATAATCTGAATTTCTCCTCCGTATTTACATACTTCTGTTCATCTATTTTTGTCTTTTCTAGCTGATTGATTTCGTCGTATATATTTTTAAGACTTTGCGTATTGGTTGCTCTAAAGTATTGTCCTCCAGTTTCTTTAGCAATGGTTTTCATTAGCTCTTCATCCAGTTCAACTGGGATTTTTTCGTAGCGCAATTCGCCATTGGGTCCAAAACCTACGGGAGATTCTGCCAATCCATTGGTTCCAATACCAATCGTATAAATTTTAATGTTGTATTCTTTGGCTATTTGTGTTGCCATAAGTGGATCAACCGTTCCTGTATTGTTTACCCCATCCGTAAGTAGGATGATGACTTTACTTTTGGCCGGACTCGTCTTAATGCGGTTTATTGCCGTAGTTAATCCTACTCCAATAGCTGTTCCATCACGTAAATCGTCTGAGTATTTAATATCGCGAAGCGAGTTTAAAAGTAGGGTCTTATCGCTAGTTACGGGTGTTTTGGTATAGGCCTCTGCCGCGTAAATAACAATTCCTATGCGATCCGCTACGCGCTGACCAACAAAATCACCTGCTACTTCTTTTAAGGCTTCCAATCGATTGGGTTTTAGATCTCGGGCAAGCATACTCCCCGAAATATCCATAGCCATGACAATATCTATCCCATGAGTCGAGTGTATTTGATGATCAACACTAATCACCTGTGGACGGGCTAGGGCAATGATAAGTAAACCCAATGCCAACGTCTTTAATACAATAGACAGCGGCAATAAACGAACTAAAAAAGAAGAATGCCCCATAAAAGCGTCAATAGCGCTTAGTTTAATCGTTGCTTTTTGTTTCTTTCTGTTTCTATACCAAATGAAGATAACAAGAGGTAATAGCAGAAACAACCAAAAGAATTCAGGATGTAAAAAGGTTGCGTTTCTCATAATTATTGCTCTTGTTTGTATTGCATTGAATCAAAAACTTTTTCTGTAATCTCATCTGCATATTGGTCTTCTGTTGTATGAAATATCCACACTTGATTTAAAATACTTTTGCTCTCATGACTTAAAACACAAGCAAAAGCAATTTTCTGATTTTTTTCTTTTTCTGCTTTAAGAATAAATGAACCTTTTGCTTGTAATCCCGTTAATCCCGAAGCATTTTCGAATTTTTCGTGTGTCAGCTCAATGCCATCTACTTCAAAGTTTTTAATAATCAACTTCAACGAGTGGTCTATAATTTCTTCTTCTGTATATTTAAAGTCCTTTCCAGTTTGTATGGTACTTAGTGTAACAAAAACAGGATCGCCTAATTCACCAGCTTTAAACTGTTGAATATTGTCAATACCATCAATGCCACTATCGCCAACGGTAGGATCATTTTTTCGGATTAAGACTTCTGGTGTACTTACTGTCAAGCCTACACCACTACCATAGGTACTCGTAATCCATTCTTGTTGAAGAAGACGTTTTGACGAGTTGAATGTAAATAAACTCAGGTTTTGTTCTGAAGTGATATTGATGATGTAAACAATACCAATACACAAGATTAAGGCACCAGATACTGCAGCAGGAATACCCAAACGCATTCTCTTTCTCTTTCTTTTGCGTTCTTCTCTCAAGCGGATACGCTCCGTTTGAGTTGCAGCAGAAATAGGGTAAGCCGTGTTTATTTCGTTAATAATCGCCTGTGTTTTAGAGGTGTCAGCAACGATTTCGCTATCTGCAGGTTGTGATTTAGCAAACTTAACTAAGTCTGCGGTATCCAAAATGCGCTTAAATTCTTTGATGATTTTAGGATCAATTCGCACTTCTTTATCGCGCAGCGTATTTTTTAGGACGGATATTGTTTCAAAGGTTGTTAATTCTCGAGCTGAAATCCCAAAGGTGTCTTCAATAAAGGCTCTAGCGATATCCGTCATTTCCGAATAGTACGGTTTGGCATCGCCACGAGTCCAATTTTGTTTTTCTTCCAATTGCTTTAGCTTGGTTACGGCTTTTTCAAAAGGAGTACTGTATTTATCATCTTCAGTTAAATTTTTATCTTGTATTTTTCTGATAAAGAAATAAATAGCGATTCCGATAAGCAAAGCTAAGACAAGAAAAGCAAGGTAGTACCAACTGGTAGAAGGTGCCGCTCCCGCTTTGGAAATAGATTTAATGTCGTATAACGGCGTTTTTAAAGTATCCACGACCACATTTTGTACGTGGATGCGAATGGAATCGGTTTTAAATAATTTAGCATCGATAATAACAGGTAATTCTGGAATCGTAAAACTACCTTCATCAAATTGCGTAAGTTCATAAATTTTGATTAATTCAATAAGATTGTCTTTTTGAATGGTATCAACTGGATGTGAATCTAAAATCTCTAAAGGACCTAAGGTTTCCGATTCGGGGAATAAGACCTTACTTTCTTTAGATGTAATGGCGCGAATACTGTATTGTATGGGTTCCCCTATTTTAATGTTGGTGGTATCTACTTTTGTTTCAAGTGGTAACTGAGCTAACATCAACTGAGAGGATAACAAGAGAATAAGCACGCTTAAAAGATTGTATTTTGTTCTATTCAGTATCATTTTATCTAGCTTTGAAATACCCTAATAATTTTTTTACATAACTCTCATCAACGCGCATGTTGATTACGCCTGCTCCACATTTTTGAAAGGTTTTTTTAAATTGATCTTCTTGCTTTAAAAAGTGGGAGGTATATTGATTTCTCACTTCTTTACTTCCCGTATTAACTAAGATTTCTTGTCCTGTTTCAGCATCATACGCATTGATGATTCCTACATTGGGTAGCTGCTTTTCTCGTTCGTCATAGATGCGAATTCCTGTAATATCGTGCTTTTTGGCCGCTATTTTTAAAGTGCTTTCATACGGAGGCGTGACAAAATCTGACAAGACAAAAACAATGGCCTTTTTCTTGATTACTTTTGATAAGTAGGCAAGAGCAAAACCAACATCGGTTTGTTGACTTTTGGGTTTGAAATCAATCAATTCACGGATGATTCTCAACACATGCATTTTTCCTTTTTTAGGAGGAACAAATAATTCAATTTGGTCAGAAAATAGGATAAGGCCTATCTTGTCGTTGTTTTGCGTGGCAGAAAACGCCAGAGTAGCGGCTATTTCTGTAATGATATCTTGTTTAAAAGCATCCGTTGAACCGAAATTCTCTGAACCACTGACATCGACTAAAAGCATCAAGGTTAGTTCTCTTTCTTCTTCGAAAACTTTGATATAAGGTTCGTTGTAGCGAGCCGTGACGTTCCAGTCAATAGCGCGAACATCATCGCCAAATTGATACGGACGCACTTCCGAAAAAGTCATACCACGCCCTTTAAAGGAAGTATGGTATTCTCCAGAAAAAATATGATCACTTAAACGCTTGGTTTTGATCTCAATTTTTTTGACCTTTTTTAAAATCTCTTTGGTTTCCATTGTAAAAGAATTATTCAAGATAACTATTCCTTAGCGTGTGGAATAATGGTGAAAAATAAAGTTGTTATGCCTAGGAAGAACGTCCTATGGAACCTCTATTTCATTTACAATTTGATTGATGATATCCACAGAAGTAATGCTTTCTGCTTCTGCTTCGTAAGTCACCCCAATACGATGACGCAATACATCGATTACTACTGCACGAACATCTTCTGGGATAACATATCCACGACGTTTGATAAACGCATAACACTTGGCTGCTGTAGCTAAGTTAATACTACCACGTGGTGATGCACCAAAACTGATGAGCGGTTTTAATTTTTCCAATTTAAATTGCTCTGGATATCTCGTGGCAAAAATAATATCAAGGATGTATTTTTCAATTTTCTCATCCATGTACACCTTTTTAACGGCTTCTTGAGCGCGTTTGATTTGATCTAAGGTTACTACAGGGTTGATGGTTTGTTTTTCACCAGCTAAATTCTGGCGAATCACTAAGCGTTCTTCCTCTAATTTAGGATAGTCAATTACCGTTTTCAACATAAAACGGTCCATTTGTGCTTCCGGTAAAGGATAAGTACCTTCTTGTTCCACTGGGTTTTGCGTAGCCATAACCAAGAATGGTTTGTCTAACGCATAGGTGGTATCGCTAATGGTTACTTGCTTTTCTTGCATCGCCTCTAAAAGAGCCGATTGTACTTTTGCTGGTGCACGGTTAATCTCATCAGCTAATATGAAGTTGGCAAAAACGGGTCCTTTACGAATGGAAAAATCATTTTCTTTTACGTTGTAAATCATCGTTCCAATCACGTCTGCTGGCAATAAATCAGGGGTAAATTGGATTCGATTGAAGCTACCGTGTACCGCTTTGGATAAGGTGTTAATCGCGAGTGTTTTTGCTAATCCAGGTACTCCTTCTAATAAGATGTGCCCTTGTCCTAGTAATCCAATTAACAATCGATCAATCATGTGCTTTTGTCCAACAATAGCCTTGTTCATTTCCATTGTTAAGAGATCAATAAAAGCACTTTCTCTTTCTATAAGTTCATTTAATTCTCGAATATCGTAATTTGATCCTGGTGTTTCCATAATAAAAGTTTTGTCTGAAAATAACGCTCATTTAATTATTCATGCAAATTCAAAAAATATTCTCTATTAAGTTGTTAATAGATGGTTAAATCTAAAGTGGTCGCTCAACATTTGGGCATGATTTATGGGTTTCTTTTTATAATTTTAAGAACAAAAAAAAGTTTGCTATGATTAATAAGCGATTACTTATTAAAAATCTACTGGCTCAATATGATGAGAATAGTTTCTATGATAAGAAACGGCAGCTAAATTTACATACCAAATCGGGGAAAGCAAAATTTTTAAAACATATTTGTGCGTTATCGAATTCAAATCCGCAAAATAATTCCTTTATAATCGTAGGGGTGAATGATGAGGATAACGGATTGGTTGGTGTAGATTTTTATGACGATAGCAAAATCCAAAACCTGGTCAATGCGTATTTTGCCAATCCACCTAGTATTACGTATGACAATGTTACGTTTACCGATCTTGCTGACGACAAGGTAATTGGGTTAGTAACTATTGCGCCTAATTCGGATTTAACGACTTTTAAACGTTCAATTGGAGAAGTGCAAGAAGGAACGTATTTTTCTCGTGTTGGAAGTACTTCAGTGCCAAATGGAGAACTGATTTACAACGGAAATAAAACGCATGTTGAAAGCGTTGAAAAAAGTTCACAAAACAATTTAAATCACGTGTTGGAGAGTGTAGTGCGCTATATGACTCAATCATCCAAAGACATTCACGCCAATTATAGTGTGTTTAAAGAGCAGTTTGTTATCTGTTGGGCGGGAAAGAAGCGAAATATTCGCGGTATTCCATTTTACTCTCGGATGGATATTGAATTCGTCAATGAACAAATTAAGCTTTTTTACTCTTCTTTGGATGTAGTCACACTATACTACGATACGGAATCCTTTGTGTTGACGGAGTATTTGAATTTGGGATTGAATGATGGGACGAGTTATTATCCCTTCGAAGAAATTCAACTTACCTTTTATGACAATGGCAGCTATGCGATGGAGAGTAAGATGCTTTTTGAAGCACCCAAGTACAATGAGAATATTTTGGAGCATATTTATAGAAATAGTCTGAAGGTGATTCAAAAATTAAAGACAGGTGAACGATTGACAAATAAGGAAGAACGTGTATTGAGTAAATTGTGTTATAATATGATGTTGTGTTACCTCAATGGTTTTGATCAAGCGAAGGACGAGCTCATTGAGGTTAAAGATTATTTAAAATTTGCCAATGACCCCCAGTTGTTTACAGGCTTTAAGCAAGTTATGCGTATCTTGCGCAAGCTGAAATACGAAACAGAAAGTTATGAGTAGAACATTGGTTATCGGGGATATACATGGGGGATTCAAAGGATTAGAACAACTGTTTAAACGCGCCCAAATAACACCAACAGATCAATTGATTTTTTTAGGGGATTATGTCGATGGATGGAGTGAACCTCATCTCGTGGTCGAATTTTTATTGGCCTTGGAACAAACACACACTTGTGTGTTTTTAAGGGGAAACCACGAGAGTCTCTTGGTAAAGTGGATGTTGACCAAAGAGGAGAACCCACAGTGGTTTAAGAATGGAGGAGATGCTTCCGTATTGGCCTATCGCCAAGTGTCGGAAGAGATGTTTCAGCGTCATTTAGCTTTTTTTCAGCGTTTGCAAAACTATTATATTGATGCTGAAAATCGATTGTTTGTCCATGCGGGGTATACAAATCCACGCGGGATAGAAGCAGAATTTTTTGAAGAATATCTATATTGGGATCGAACGTTGTGGGAAATGGTTATGGCTATGAATCCTGCATTAGACAAGACCCACCCGCTTTATCCAAAACGTTTAAAGTTCCACGAGGAAATCTATATTGGACATACACCTGTGACCAATTTCGGCTTTGATGTACCCGTGAATTTTGCCAATGTTTGGAATATGGATACAGGAGCGGCTTTTTTAGGGAAAATTAGTGTCATGGATATTGATACCAAAGAATACTGGCAAAGTGATGCTATTGCTGATTTATATCCTACAGAAGAGGGAAGAAATCATAAATAATAGTAAAAAATGATATATTTGTATCCAAAGTTTAGAACAAATGAAAAAAATAATCGCAACTGCTTTTTTAATCGGTGGAATACTAGGTGCTAAAGCACAAGCTGTACATGAAGTTAAGATCAATATTCTTAATGCTATTGCAGTACCTTCAATCGAATTAGGTTATGAGCATTTCATTGACCACAACCAATCTATTGGTGTAGATTTACATATTTTAGATCGCTTTTCTTACTATCACGAAAGTAAGAGTAAAGACCAAAAATTTAATACTACAAGTTTAGCTTTAAACTATAAATTTTATTTTGGCGGTAAAAATGGGGCTAATGGAAGTGGATATTCTGTTTCTCCTTTTATTAAGTATCGTTTCGGTAACTTTAAGGAGGATAAGTACAATTCAGAGCTTTTGGTATCTGAGCGTGTAAAAACGGATATGAATAGCTTTATTTTAGGAATTGGATTTGGACACAAATGGACGATGGGAGATTCTTTCGCTATTGAACCGTTTGTCAATGTAGCAAGAAACTTTGACTCAGAAGTAAATGATCGTTTCTCGGCTATTGAATTCAATGCAGGAGTGATGATTGGTTATCGCTTTTAATACGAAAAGATATAAAAACAAAAAAGACGTCTCGAAGACGTCTTTTTTTATGGGTTTCTTTGATTAAAAATCAAATTTAATACCTTGAGCTAATGGAAGTTCACTTCCGTAGTTGATGGTGTTGGTTTGTCTTCTCATGTAAGCTTTCCAAGCATCAGATCCAGACTCACGTCCTCCACCTGTTTCTTTTTCACCACCAAATGCACCACCGATTTCTGCACCTGAAGTACCGATATTCACGTTTGCAATTCCACAATCAGATCCTGCATGTGAAAGGAATAATTCCATCTCGCGCATATTGTTTGTGAAGATTGACGAAGATAATCCTTGTGGAACTCCATTCTGCATGTCGATAGCCTCTTGGATTGTACTGTATTTCATCACGTATAAAATTGGAGCAAATGTTTCTGCTTGAACGATGTCAAACTCATTTTTCGCTTCAATAATACATGGTTTAACGTAGCATCCACTTTCGTATCCAGCACCTTCTATTACACCACCTTCAACGATGATTTTTCCACCTTCTTTTTTCGCTTGTTCGATTGCGTTTAAGTAATCTTGAACGGCTCCTTTGTCGATTAGTGGTCCAACGTGGTTATTGGCATCTAAAGGGTTTCCTATTTTTAATTGTGCGTAAGCACTTTGTAAGACTTGGATTGTTTTATCGTAAACACTTTCGTGGATAATTAAACGACGAGTTGATGTACAACGCTGTCCTGCCGTACCAACTGCTCCAAATACCGCTCCAACTAATACCATATTGATATCCGCGTGTTCTGAAACGATGATAGCGTTGTTTCCTCCTAATTCTAAGATGGTGTTTCCGAAACGCTCAGCAACCGTTTTAGATACGTGACGACCAATACGTGTTGATCCTGTGAACGATACTAATGGAATACGGTGATCATTGTTCATTAAGTCTCCACATTCGTTTCCAACTACTAAGTTACAAACTCCTTCTTGGATTCCGTTTGCTTTGAATACTTTCGCAATAATGTTTTGACAAGCTACTGCACATAATGGTGTTTTCGAACTTGGTTTCCAAACACATACGTCTCCACAAACCCATGAAATCATGGTGTTCCAACTCCATACCGCTACAGGGAAGTTGAAAGCAGAAATGATACCTACAATTCCGATTGGGTGCCATTGCTCATACATTCTGTGCATTGGGCGCTCAGAGTGCATAGTTAAACCGTATAATTGACGAGATAATCCTACAGCGAAGTCACAGATGTCAATCATCTCTTGAACCTCACCTAAACCTTCTTGTAAACTTTTACCCATTTCATAAGAAACAAGTTTTCCAAGGTGTTCTTTATTGTTGCGTAATTCTTCTCCGATTTGACGAACAATCTCTCCTCTTTTTGGTGCCGGTACTAATTTCCAAGATTTGAAAGCTTCCGCTGCTGTTTGCATTACTTTTTCGTAATCTTCCGCAGTTGTTGCTTTTACTTTTCCTATTAATTCACCAGTTACCGGTGAGTATGATTCGATAATTCTTCCGTTAGAAAATGAGTTTAAACCTGTTGAAGTTCCATTGTTTACTTCTTCAAGCCCTAAATGCTTCATCGCATCCAAAATTCCAAATTGGTCATTTGTTGTTGCCATTATTCTTCTTTTATAGTTTATAAGATAGTTCTTCGCTAAGATATAAAAAATAATTTTAGCCAAGAGGTGTTAATAAAAACACTTCATTTTGCTATATTATTAAAGTGTTGTCAATTATTTGGAATAAAAGCAACATTTATTTTGTGCTAATTGTAAAAATATAAGTAGGTTGATAGCTTACATCTATGAATTCTTTGAAAGAAAAAAATACAGTGCTTTTTGTTGTGTCTGATTCGATGGATGCCCTTAAGGTAAAGTGTCCATGACACAGTTACAATGTGTACACGTTCGCAGTTTCTTATCGCCATAAAAGTGAGTAAAATGCGGTAAGAAATCCGTTTCTATATCGGTTAGTTCAAAGTAAACTTCGTATAATTTTTCGTTGCAATTTTCACAATACCAAATCAATCCATCTTTTGCATGAGGGTCTTTGCGCTTGGTTTCTACTACTAAACCTACAGAATTTTCAGTTCGAATAGGTGAATGAGGCATCTTTGCAGGAAGGAGATAAATATCTCCGGGGTTTAATGTAATGCGTTTTCGTTCGCCTTCTTCTTGAATATCAATATAGATAGTTCCTTCCAACTGGAAGAAAAACTCTTCGTTTTCGTTGTAGTGAAAATCCTTTCGGTTATTAGGGCCACCGACAACCATAATAATATAATCTTTCGAATCGATAAACAGATTCTTATTAGATACGGGCGGTTTGAGTAGATCTTTGTTTTCACTGACCCACTGCAAGAGATTAAAGGCTACGGCATTACTCATAGGATAAAAATGCGTTTAGTTACTTCTGCTCAACCAATTTTGAGGGTTGTCAATATTGGAGTTTTGCGAAAGTAAGAATTTTAAAACAGTTTTTCCACTGCTGTTGGTGTTAATTGTTCCAATGGTTTGCTTTAACGTTACTTTGTCTCCTTTTTGTACCGTAACATCGCGTAGGTTCTGATATACGGTGATATAGTCTCCATGTTGGATTAACACAGCTTTATTTCCTCCAGATAGTACTTGTACTTGTAGAACTTCTCCTTCAAAAATGGCTCTGGCTTTGGCATTTGCTTCGGTGGTAATTTCTACGCCACTATTGTGAATGGTTAGATGTGTTTGTACCGGGTGCGGTTGGTCTCCATAGGCAAGTGAAATATATCCTTTTTCAACAGGCCACGGTAGTTTTCCGCGGTTGGATTTAAAATTGTCAGCAACCAATTTTCCTTCTGGTGTCAACTCAAATGTCGCTGCAGCAGAAGAAGTAGCTGTAGATTTTGTCGTTGTTTTACCTGCTTTCGCTGCTGCTTCTCTTGCTTTTCTATTGGCTTCTTCAATAGCCTCACGAATTAATTGCTGTATCTTGCGATCAATGGCTCTAGTTTCGTCTTGTTTTTTCTTGATTTGCTCGTTGAACTTCTTCTGATCTTTCTTTACAATTGACACTAAGTCTTGTTGTGCGGCTAAGTCTTGTTTTAAGTTTTTTTCGTTCGCTTCTTGTTCTGCTAACAGTTTGCGTTGTTTTTCTTTTTCAATCTCTAGTTTAGCTAGGGCTTCATTTAACAACACTGTTTTTTCTTTGAGTTCTTCTCCTTGTTGCTTTCTAAAGTCGGCATATTGCTTTAAATATTGCACGCGTTTATAGGCCTGAAAGAAATTTTCAGAAGAAAGTATAAACATCATTTTACTTTGGTTGGATCGACTCTTGTAGGCGGTTACAATCGTTTTAGCATAATCTTGTTTGAGCTGTTCCAACTCTTTCGCTAAGGCATTTGCCTCTTTCTGGTTTTTAGCGATAGTATTGTTGGTGATGTTGATTTGTTTGCGCACATTGCTGATTAACTGCTTGTTTAAGGTTACTTTGCGGTTGAGTTCATCAATCTCTGCTAAGATATTGCGCTCTTTGGTTTGCTCCTTGTGAAGTAGTTGTTGCACCGATTTTATCTCAATGATAATCTGTTGCTTTCTGCGTTCTAACTGTTCTTGTGTTTCTTTTTGCTGGGCACACAAAGGCAATGCCAGTAAAATGAACCATATCGTGCAGTATGTTTTTTTCATAGCGATGTACTTCTTAAGCCCTACAATATTACGGATTTTTTATAAATTAATCATTTTGTACCCTTTGGGTACACTGTAATTAAGATGTAAATCTTCGTTAAAGGAAACTTTTCGGTAACGAAGATCTAGATTTAGCGTCTTTTCTCCCTCCTCCGCTAGGATCTGTAATTCCGTAGGGACAATGAAATTTTTTATTTTTTGATAACCAGGATACGAAATTGTTACTTTTCGATTCGAATCGCGTTCTTCAATTGATTCTCTTTTTAATAAATTATTTTCATCCTCAAAGAAATAGGTGGATTGTAATTCTTCCTGTTCTGTTGCACTTACTTTGTATAAGCCTTCTTCAATGGTGGCTACAAATTCTTTGTTGTTTTCACTGTCTAATACTTGTCCCAATAGGATGTTTTGCAGGCGATTGAAATTGATATCCGTACCAACAAATTGAGTTAATACATCAAAGCCACCTTGGAATGCAGTTTCGTTTAATTTATTGTAGTATTGTAATTTTTCGGGGGTAATCAACGCTTTAAAAATAGGAATATCTGCATAGCGAATATTACATTGGATTTGTTTGTCTTTCTCAATTAATATCTCAACTCCTACTTTTCGATTTTCGAACTCGTCTTTATATTGTGCGGTTCCGTGCAGGGCAACCGTCTTGAATTGTTGTGCGTTTTTAGCGTGGTTATTTAAAATGACCAACGCTGTTTTTGATTTTGTCGCATTTGATTCTTTTAGTAGAAATCCTTCATTTCCTTTTTTACAACTGATTAATACCAAGCTTGTAAGGCAGAGGAACACAATCTTCTTCATATTTTTTAGCTAACTAGTTTAGTTTATCGAAGATAGATAAAAAAAATCCGTTTTAAAGAAATTTAAAACGGATTTAATAGTATTAGTCTAAAACAGAATAATCTCCGATACTGATATTCGTGTGATTTCCGTTGTATTTGGCGTGATTTCCAATCATGGCATTGTCCAAGTTGGCATGAGCAATAAAAGCATGGGTTTGGATCAAACTATTTTTAATAGTTGCATTTTCTACGATAGAATGATCACCTAAAGATACGTTTGGACCAATAGTTGCATTTCTTAATACTACTTGGTCTCCGATATAACAAGGAGGAATAATCGTACTATTTTCTAATTGTACAGAAGTGGAAACGTAGTTTGCTTTTTCTGCTTCTAAGAAGTTTAGCATGCGATTGTTGGTATCTACTGTCACGTCTTTGTTACCACAGTCCATCCATTCATCTACGGTGCCTGGTACAAAGCGCATGCCTTTTTGTTTCATATTTTCTAAAGCGTCTGTCAATTGATATTCACCTCCTTTAATGATATTGTTGTCCAGTAAGAACTCCAATTCTTTGCGTAGTGTTTCTCCACTTTTGAAAAAGTAGATGCCAATAATTGCCAAATCAGAAACAAAGGTAGATGGTTTTTCAACGAAATCGACAATTTCATTTTTGTCATTCAGTTGAACCACACCAAATGCACTAGGATCTTCTACTTGTTTCACCCAGATTACGCTGTCTGCGGTTTTGTCTAAATTAAAATCGGCGCGAAATAAGGTATCGGCATAAGCAACAACGATAGGGCCTTGCATACTTTCTTTCGCACATAAGATCGCGTGAGCAGTTCCCAAAGCCTCATTTTGATAGCAAATGGTTCCTTTTGCGCCTAATTTTTCAGCAATTGCAATGAGGTCTTTTTCGGTTTGTTTACCAAAACTCTCGTGAATAATAAAGGCAATTTCTTCAATTTTGTCATTTAAAACCTTGGCAATATCCTCAACCAATCGGTGTACAATTGGTTTGCCAGCAATTGGAATTAAAGGTTTGGGTGTAGTAAGAGTATGCGGGCGTAAACGCGATCCACGTCCAGCCATAGGTACAATGATTCTCATTTTTTAGCTTGATTTTTTTTGATTTATTATTTCGTTCCTGTACTTCCGAAACCTCCTGTTCCTCTTTCCGTTTCAGAGAGTACGGCAGCATCTTCCCATTGGATTTGTTCGTATTTTGCTAGTACCATTTGAGCAATTCGTTCACCATTTTCAATGACAAAAGGCTCTTTCGATAGGTTTACTAAAATAATGCCAATTTCTCCTCTATAGTCTGCATCAATGGTGCCTGGCGAATTTAATAATGTAATTCCCTTTTTGGCAGCCAATCCACTTCGTGGTCGAATTTGAGCCTCATAACCTTCTGGAAGTTCAATAAATAATCCTGTTGGAACAAGGGCTCTTTCTAAACTTTGTAACGTGATGGGTTCAGTCAGATTTGCTCGTAAGTCCATCCCCGCAGATTGCGATGTTTCGTAATGAGGTAAGGCGTGTTGCGATTTATTTATAATTTTTACAGCTGTCATAGTCAAACAAGTTTTAATACAAGCACAAATATAGCGGTTTGTTCGGATAATTAGATAGCGATAATTTAGTTTTCCATTGAGGAAAACAAGATTTCGAATGTTGGTGAACATCGAAATGAAATCGAACAAACGAAAAGCGGGCCATTTTAATTTCGTACTTTCGTTTTTATTTACCTATGGAAGAAAACCGAACAGTATTTACCTTACACGTGATTTTAAATCGAGTACAGCACGTTTTTGAAGAACGAATGCAGGGTAAATTCTTTTGGATTAAAGTTGAAGTACTCAAGGTAAATATCGATCGAAAAGGACACTACTACTTAGAGCTAGTTGAACAAGTCGAAGATGTGGTTTTGGCCAAATGTAGAGCGACAATATGGGCAAGAAATGTGGAGCGTTGTGTGTTGGATGAAGAGGGCGATTTACGTAAAGTAATCAAAGAAGGAGAAGAGATACTATGTTATTGTGAAGTGGTTTTTCATCCAGTTTATGTTTTTTCGCTCAATATTATTCACGTGGATTATGCTTTTAGTTTAGGGGAAATCGAGCGAAAAAAACAACAGGCACTTTTGCTTTTACAAAAGAAAGGGTTGATTGGGCGTAACAAGGGACAAAAACAACCATTAGTAATCCAAAAAATTGCCGTGATTGCTTCTGTGGGCACTTCGGGTTATGAAGATTTTGTTCAACATTTGAAAAATAACCCCTATGGATTTGCTTTTATTTTGGATTGCTATGATACCCCTGTGCAGGGAGAAGGAGCCGTTGCCCAACTAGTGCATCAATTCGAAGTGGTAGCTCAAAAGGCGTATGATGCGGTTGTACTCATACGAGGAGGAGGTTCTAAATTTGATTTAGATGTGTTCAATCAGGTTGCATTAGCGGAGCAAATAGCAAAAATGCCCGTGGTTGTTTTTACTGGAATCGGACATGAAACTGATATGACGGTGGCGGATTATGTTGCTCATACTTATTTTAAGACCCCAAGTGCAGTAGCGGCTTATTTGATTGAATTAGCCTTTCAATTTGATGGATTCCTCACGCATAGCCAAAGCATACTCCAAGAAAGCATGCGTCAATTCATGGGCGAGCACAAGGGAAAACTAGATCAACATTTAGAACGTTTGCAAGTGTTGAGTAAGCTTTTAGTTCAGGTGCATAGAGGAAATCTAATGCATCAGATGACAGCACTTCGATATGAAATTAAATCTTTTGTGGAACAAGCTACGAATGATTTGCGTTTTATAAAGCAAGGGATTCATTCAACTAGTAAAGTAACCGTAAAAAAACATAAAAATGACCTGTTGGATCGGTCTACATTTTTATCGCTCTATGGAAAACAAAGTTTGGCCTTGGCCAGCCAAAAAATCGGACTAGTAGAAGAGATGTTGCTATTCCGTCTACGACACCAATTGACCAAAGAAAGAGTACAACTAACACAGATAGGAGAGATTTTATCTGTTTACGGCATAGAAAATATTTTAAAAAAAGGGTTTGCTGTGATTCGTTATCAAGGTAAAGTCCTCGATGAACATACGGTGTTGAACGAAGGAGATGAACTAGAATTGACCATTTACAACAAGACTTATCAAATTAAATTAGCCAGTATAAAAGAAATAGAACAATGGAAAAACTTACGTACGAAGCAGCAGCAGCAGAATTAAATCAAATTTTAACTGCGTTGAAAAATGAGGAAATAACGGTAGATGAACTAGCAGAAAAGGTAGAGCGCGCTTCCCAGTTAATTCTTTTTTGCAAGAAAAAACTGACTACTACCGAAGAAAAAATTGAAAAGATAATCGATAAATTAGAACAATAGCTAGATTCCCTTTAATCTAGCTATTGTTCTATCTTATTGTTATTGATGGGGTGATTTGGATAATTCATTACTATTGGCGATGAATTGTCTCACATCATCAGAGGAAGGCAATTCGAATACTTCGAGGTGGAAGTAATCAATGGTGGCCAAGACATGGTCAAAGATATCTGCCATTACGTTTTCATAAAAAGCCCAAACGGTACTATTGGTAAACATATAGAGTTCAATAGGTAATCCATGTTCTGTGGGTTGCAAATGACGCACCATGAGGTGAAATTCTTGGTGTATGTTTTGATTTTGTTGTGCATAGCGCAATACATAGGCTCTAAATAGTCCAATATTGGTCATACGACGTCCATTGACGGGCATGGATTGATCTGCATTTGTATTGATATTATAGGCATCAATTTCTTGTTGCCTTTCTTCAATATAGGGTTTTAGTAGTTGTATTTTCTTCAGTTTATTAATTTCATGGGCATCTAAAAAGCGAATAGATGACATCTTAATATTGATGCTTCGCTTGATTCGTCTTCCTCCTGAGTTTTGCATCCCACGATAGTTCTTGAATGAATCACTAATCAGTAGATAGGTGGGGATGGTGGTGATGGTTTTGTCAAAGTTCTGCACCTTAACCGTACTCAAGTTGATTTCCAATACGGTACCATCTGCACCAAATTTTGCCATTTCAATCCAATCTCCCACGCGTACCATATCGTTCGTAGAAACCTGAATACTCGCGACAAATCCCATAATGGTATCTTTAAAAACCAACATTAGAATAGCAGAAGCTGCTCCTAAGGATACTAAAAATTTTACAGGATCTTGTCCTGTAAGGATAGAAAAGATAATAATAGCTGAAAAGAAGTAGAGAATGATACTTGCTACTTGGGAATAACTATCAATAGGCTTGTCGGCTAAACTAGGTTTCGTTTTGGCATAGTCTCTTGTTGTGCGTATAATCGAACGCAAGAGTAGCGTAATAACCACAATGAATAACAGGTTTGTTAACGACAATACGAAGTTAATAACATTGGGAAAACCGATAAAGAAAATTGGAAATAAAATACGGGCTAAAGCGACAGGAATAAAGTGCGTAATGTTGTGGAGCACTTTATTGTCAATGATGATATCATCTAGCTTTGTTTTACTTAAGGTTGCGTATTTTCGAGCAATAACAATGAATATATTCTTTAAAATATAATCTAAGGTAAACATGACAAGGGTAAACGCTAAAAGAAGTGCAACCGTAGTGACAATATGAGTTTCGTGTTCTTTCAAATGAAGAAAACCTAGGAAATCAAAAAACCATTTGTAGATGACATTTAACTCGCTAAAATTAATGATATCATTGATGTTTTTTTGATTAAGAGCGATAAGGGACATTGTCGTTTATTGTTTTTTGGTTATGAAAAAAGGAATATAAACAATATAAATCGTTTTTTGTGTTAAGGAAAAGACAAATAAGGGGATAAAAATAAGAGTTCATAAAAAAAGCGCTATTAGTTGAGAGTATAGCGCTTTTATTCGAATTGTATATCATTTACAATTGATTCAACATATCATTGATTTTGTCTAAGTTCGGAGTAAGAATCACTTCAATACGCCTGTTCTTTGCTTTGCCATCGTTGGTGCTATTGCTTAGTAGTGGAGCATATTCACTTCGACCTGCAGCAGTGAGATTCTTTTTGTCAATAGCAGCATTCTCTGTTAAAATAGCGACAATGGCTAAAGCGCGTTTGGTGGATAAATCCCAGTTGTTTTGTACACCTTCTCCTAAATTGCCCAATACTTTATCATTGTCAGTATGTCCTTCAATTAGGACTGAGATATCTGGGTTGGTTGCTAGTACCTTCCCTAATTCCACTACGGCATTTCGTCCTTCTTCATTGACAGACCAACTTCCGGATTTGAAGAGGAGTTTATTTTCCATGGATACATACACTTTTCCATTCTTTTGTTCTATGGTTAATCCTCTTCCTTCAAAGGCATTCAACGCCTGAGAAAGGTTGTCTTTTAATGCCTTCATCTGTTTGTCATTGGCTGCTAAAATATCTTCCAATTCCTGAACGCGTTTTGATTTTAAATCGAGTTCTGCTTTGGCTTTGGCTAGTCGAGCAGCTTCTGCTTGTAGTGATTCTTCACTGTGCTTCTCAAGATTTGTGTACGAATGTTGTAGGTCTTGTAATCGATTTTGAGCAGCAGAAATCTCGGCATTTAGATTTTGTCTTTCTTGCTGTAAGTCTTTCAGCTGTTGAGCCAATTGTTTTTTTGCTTGTTCTAATTCGCTCATGGAGCTGTTTAGTGTGGCTAATTCGTCCGCAAGACGTTGATTATCGTCTAAGGTCATTTGATAATCTTGGTCTAGTTCATTATAGAGTCTTCTTGTCACACAGGAAGACAGTAAAGTAAGGGTGAGTAAACTGATGGACAGTTTTTTTATCATGAGTGACGTTTTTTTGGTGATTATGCTTTTATATTTACGACAATAGGACAGTGATCGGAGTGCTTTACTTCTTGTAAAATGGAAGCGCCTAACACGCGATCTTTCATTGGTTCTGCGACCATATTGTAGTCAATCCTCCATCCTTTATTGTTATTTCTGGCATTTGCACGATAGGTCCACCAGCTGTATTGGTGTGGTTCACTGTTAAACATACGGAAACTATCAAGAAAACCATGCTCGACAAATTTGTCAACCCACGCCCGTTCTTCTGGTAAAAATCCAGAAACTTTGGCATTGCGAATTGGATCGTGAATATCAATGGCTTTGTGACAAATATTGTAGTCTCCACAAATGATTAAGTTGGGAATTTCCTTTTTTAGGTTGGAAATATAGGTAAAAAAATCATCCATATACTGGTATTTGAAATCCAAGCGATCGATGTTTGAGGCAGAGGGCAAGTACAAAGACATGACAGAGAAGGTATCAAAATCTACGCGTAGGTTCCTTCCTTCAAAATCCATGTAGTCAATTCCTGTTCCATAGGTAATGTGGTTGGGTTTTTCCTTGCAAAAGATGGCTACACCACTATAGCCTGCTTTCTGAGCCGAAAAGTAGTATTGATACGGATAGCCTGCTAATGTAATTTCATCCGTCGGAACTTGATCTTCTTTGGCTTTGGTTTCCTGTAAGCAAATGATGTCAGCGTTTTCTTCCTGCATCCATTCTAAGAGCCCTTTTTTAATTGCTGCTCGAATCCCATTTACATTATAGGAGATGATTTTTTTCATTTTGCTTGTGTTTTTGTATGAAAATCAAAAATAGAAAAAATAAACATGCTGAGCCTTCAAAAGGAAAAGCAAGATGCATTTTTAATTTTTAATTAGCATTCTTTGACTGTTGAAATGGAAACAGGGAAGCTTGTTACTTGTCTAATTGTAGTTTTTCTGTAGACGGCGTTAAAAAAGATAAAAAATTGAAAAAGAGAATGCAGGGAGATTAAAGCAGAATAAATAATTATTACAGCATATATCTTTTTTTTAATCAGTTATTTAGCTCAATATCTTTAACAATGCTTGAGATATGCAGTCAAGGTTGATAAAATAAAATAGATTACCTAAAGATTTTAGTATATTTGTCTTACTTAAATTTTCAAATTGATGGGGTTAGTAACAGCGAAGGAAGTAGCGAAAGCGATTAACGTGGACAAGTATGGTATCTTGGGTACTTTTACGGGGTGGTTGCTTATGAAAACGCTTAAGGTTACCACATTAAATAAGATTTACGACAGAAATAAGCATTTAGAAGAGTTAGAATTCTTAAATGCAATATTGGAAGAGTTCCAAATTGAATTTCAGATCGATCCAGAAGAATTAAAACGATTGCCTAAAAAGGGACCTTATATTACAATTTCAAACCATCCTTTGGGCGGAATTGATGGGATTTTATTACTGAAATTGATGTTAGAGCATGATCCTAAATTTAAGATTATTGCCAATTTTTTATTACATCGCATTGAGCCGTTGAAACCGTATATTATGCCGGTTAACCCTTTTGAGAATAATAAAGATGTAAAATCAAGTGTATTAGGACTGAAGGAAACGCTAAGACATTTAAGTGATGGCAAACCTCTAGGGATTTTTCCAGCGGGAGAAGTGTCGACCTATAAGGATGATCGTTTGGTTGTGGATAAACCATGGGAAGAGGGCGCAATTAAGCTAATTAAAAAAGCAAATGTACCCGTTGTACCTATTTATTTTCATGCGAAGAATAGCAAGTTGTTTTACTTTTTATCGCAGATTAACCCAACATTGCGTACCGCAAAGTTACCTTCGGAGTTGTTAACGCAAAAAGATCGTGTAATAAAAATACGAATTGGGCGACCAATATCTGTTGAAGAGCAAAATGAACATTATGATTTAAGCGATTATGGTAATTTTTTGCGCTTTAAAACCTATTTGTTATCTAATGCGTATAAAGATGAGGACTCCCGTAAATGGATTAAAGTTTCGTCTTTTAATTTTAAATTTCCAAAGATGGTAAAGGACATTGTCCCTCCACAGCCCCTTGATAGAATCAAACAAGAAATCGAAGTTTTACGAGAGAAAGACTTCCGATTGCTGCAAAGCAAAAATTACGAAGTTTTTTTGTGTAAGGCAGATTTGATTCCTACGATATTATTAGAACTTGGTCGATTGAGAGAGGTTACCTTCCGTGAAGTTGGAGAAGGAACGAATAATGAATTAGATCTAGATCAATACGATCAGTATTATCACCATATGTTCTTATGGGATAGTGAAGCGGAGCAAATCTGCGGGGCTTATCGCATGGGATTAGGATCAGAGATATATAAAAAATACGGGATTAATGGATTTTACTTGAATGAATTGTTTCGTTTTGAATCGGAATTGTATCCGATGATGGCGCAATCAATAGAAATGGGACGAGCATTTATTGTTAAAGAATACCAACAAAAACCCATGCCGTTGTTTTTACTCTGGAAGGGTATTGTACATACCACCTTGCGTTTCCCTGAACATCAATACTTAATTGGCGGGGTAAGCATTAGCAATCAATTCTCTGATTTCTCTAAATCTTTGATGATTGAATTCATGCGTTCGCATTACTTTGATCCTTTTATTGCCCAATACGTTACTCCTAAAATGGAGTATAAGGTCAACTTAAAGGATGCAGATAAAGATTTGATTTTTAATGAAACGGAATCAGATTTAAATAAGTTTGATAAGATTATTGAAGATGTGGAACCTGCAAAACTGCGTGTACCCGTATTAATCAAGAAGTACATCAAACAAAATGCAAAAGTGATTGCTTTTAATGTTGATCCTTTATTCAACAACGCAATCGATGGTTTGATGTATATCAAAATTGCCGATTTGCCCGAAAGTACAGTGAAACCAGTTATGGAAGAGTTTGAAGCTGAACTCGAACGAAAAATACAAGAAGAAGCAAATAAATACAACTAGAAAAAACATACAAAAAAGGGGTCTATCTAATCATGAGGGTACTGAAAAAGTTCCTTTTGACAAAATAAGCTCTTAATAAGAGGTAAACTATATAGCGAATTGCTTTTATAGTTTACCTCTTTCTATTTATCTTTATTTTTTAAACTAATTCTGTTCCCTATGTTAGCTTCTCAGCAGTCTTTGCCCCTCAGTTCATACTCCGGTTTATATGATCTTATCATTCCAAAAGATAATATCTTACGCAAGATTAATGATTTAATAGACTTCTTTTCGTACATGATGAGCTTATTACTAAGTATTGCTTAGATAATGGTCGCACAGCTGAGTCTCCTATAAAACTTTTTAAGTATCTACTTTTAAAAAGCATTTATGACATCTCGGATGTTGCCGTTGTAGAACGTTCTCGGTTTGATATGTCATTTAAATACTTTTTAGGCATGGCTCCTGAGGAAGATGTCATCAATGCTAGTACCTTAACTAAGTTTAGAAAACTAAGGTTATCGGATAGTGATTTATTAAAACTACTTATAGGGGAAACAGTTCGCTTAGCTATTAGCAAAGAAATTATAAAATCCAAAGCAATTATAGTAGATGCTACTCACAGTGCTAGTAGATCTAATCCCTTCTCAGCTATAGAAGCTTTAAAGATGCGCAGTAGACAATTACGTAAAGTTTTATATGATATCGATGAGAAGATCAAGAAAAGCTTGCCAAATAAAAATGAGAATAGTGATTTAGAAGATGAGTTGGTTTATAGTAAAGCACTCATAGAGTTCTTAAAAAATAGTGGCTTACTTGGTTACCCAAAAGTAATGGAAAAATTTGAAATGCTTGTAGAGACTCTTGAAGATATTCAAGAGCGTTATACTTTATCTAAAGATAGAGATGCTCGTACAGGACATAAATCATCCGATACAAAGTTCTTCGGTTTTAAAACTCACATTGCCATGAGTAAAGAGCGTATTATTACTAGTGCTATAGTTACTTCAGGAGAAAAAGCAGATGGCCCGTTGTTGCAAAATTTAATCGAAGAAAGTATTGATAATGGCATGCCCGTAGATACAGTAATAGGAGATAGAGCGTACTCTGGTAAGGATAATTTACAATACGCTAAAAGCAATAATATTAAGATAGTAGCTAGCTAAACTAAGTAGTATAATAAGCGAAGGAACAAGAAAAAAAGAGGATAATTTTGATTACAATAAAGATGCGGATATGTATGTGTGTCCTGCAGGTCATCTAGCTATTAGAAAAGCCAGACAAGGAAAAAAGAACATTGGAGAGAATCAGGCAATAACCTATTACTTTGATATAGAAAAATGCAAAGTATGTCCTTTTAAACAGGGCTGTTATAAACCAGGAGCTAAAGCAAAAACATATTCCCTAACATTAAAAAGTAATACCCATTTAGAACAATTAGAATTCCAAAATTCCGAAGAATTTAAACAAGAAGCCAAGCATCGATATAAGATAGAGGCTAAAAATAGTGAGTTGAAAAATGCACGTGGATATGCAAGAGCAGACTCCTACGGACTTTCTTGTATGCAAATGCAAGGAGCTATTACCATTTTTACAGTAAATATTAAAAGAATACTCAAATTAATGGACAAATAGGAATATAAAAGACCTGCTTTGTAAAAAGTAACTAAAAATCTTAATATAGTTTGTTTTAAGAAAATTATTATTTGCCGATAAAATAAATAACGCTTGAAAAAGGAGTCTTTAAATACCTTTACAAGCGTTATTTTTTTGTTGTAAAAAGATCCAGTTTGTATGATCTGGCTACTTTTTCAGTACCCTCTCTAATCATAGGTCTCTTTTTTTTATGCGCATCTAGGATAAAAATAGTTGTACTTTTTAGTGTACTTGCTCATATGGGGGTATTATGCCATTCTATTTGTTTAAATTAGGGGTAATTGTCTTTTTTTAATAAGTTGTTTAGTTTTATTTATGTTAATGTTTTTTTAATTCAAAAAAACGTATATTTTTACAAGGTCAAAATAAATAGAGAAACAATGTTGAAAAAAATTAAGTATACGCTAGTTTGTGCTGTTCTGGCCATGGGAGCTTTAGCATGTAGTTCGGATGATAATTTAGATAATCTTCCTATTGATACAAGTGGCGAGTATAAAGTCATTGTTTCAGTTACCACAGATGCAAGTATTAAAGAAGTTGAGGTTACTAAAACCAAGGGAAAAGAAATTGCAAAGGAGTTGAACAAAGAGTTCGATGGCAATAGAGAGTGGTCGAAATTGTATAAAAAAGCAAATGACGAAGTTGTCGAAGTATTGGCAACAGGAGATAGTGATGCGGCTGATGCTAAAATTGTAATTAAAATTATGAAAGGTTCTTCTGTTATTAAAGAAGAAGTATCTAAAGGATTGGAACTCAAAGTAAAGGTTATATTTTAAAAACCAAGGAAAAGAATATTTTCTGCGGTGTATTTTGTGTTTTGAATGTTACTTGTTTTTAATTTACGCTACTTTTTGCACTTAATTATGGTTTTGTGAATAAAAAGTGCGCTAATTTTTGTATAATTCAAAAAAACATATACTTTTGAGTTGTTAAATAAAAGTAAAATATGTTTGTAAAAGTTAAATTATTTTTGGTGTGCGCTTTAGTTGCACTAGGTGCTTCTGCTTGTAGCTCTGATGATAGTACTACTTCATCAACTAAGAAAGGAACTGGCTATAGAGTTTCAAATGAGGATTATGTGGTTGAGGTAAAGGGAACTAAAAACGTTGACTTACAGCGTATAGAAGTGTCACTTATTGAAGGCAAAGATATTACTACATTTGTGAAAGATAGCTTTGGTGGAAAACGAGAATGGACAAAAGAGTTTAAAAAGACAGTAAAGCAAAAAATTACTGTTGCTGTTAATGCTGAAGGACCTGAAGAAGAGGTCTCTGTTGTTACCATTCGGGTAAAAAAGGATAAAAATATTATTAAAGATATTGAATTTAAGGGAGAGAAAATTTACGGAGAGGTTGTTTTTTAATTCAAAATTCGCTGTATAATAGCGTCGGAGAATAAGGAATAGAGATGGGCTATAGATTATAGCCTATGTTCTGTGGTTTAATCGCCTGTTTTTTTAACAGTCTAGTATTTAAAATGTTTAGTTAAACTTTTGAATAAGACAAAAAAAAGTCTATTTTTGAATTGTTAAATAAAAGTAAAAATGATGTTCAGAAAAGTTAAGTTTATAGTAATCGCTGCATTTATTGCTTTAGGATTATCAGCTTGTAGTTCAGATGATGGAAACCCAGTTCTTAAATTAGATAAGAATGTGTATAACGTGTTAATCGAAATTACGGAAGATGTTGATATGGATGAGATCGTTTCTTTTTACTACGATGGTGTTCATGTACAAGAAGAAAAGATTTATGAAAAACCGATTCCTGTTGTCATAGATGAAGATGAAGAAGGGGAGCAAGAGGAAGAGGAAGAAGATAAAATAACAGAATGGACGAGATCTTATACATTAACTGCTGTTGAACACGTGAGTATTGAAGCCTTCGGTAAAAGTACTAGTTCAGGTGCGAAGTTGAGTATCGTTGTAACAGATAAAAATGATTTTGTTGTTCAAGAGAAAAAAGTAGAAGGTAAGGACTTATATGTAGCTGTTAAGTTTTAGTAAATTAATCTAACCATATTAATAGTAGACCAAATGTTGGGAAAAATCAAATTTATAGTACTAGCTTTATTGCTAACTAGCATGTCTAGTTGTAGTTCAGATAATGATTATAAACCAGAGATACTTCCCGAAGGGAAAGAATATTTGGTTACTGTTACTGTTTCAGAAGATGCTTCAATTCACAAAGTAATGGCTGTGATTTATGAAGGAGAAGCTGCAAAGAATGAAGTAATAAGCGATTTAAATGAGACTACATGGTCCAAAATATATCGCAAAGCCGATACGGAAAATTTTAGTTTTACAACGCAAGGCTTAGGCCAAACAGACGCTTCAAAGATTGAAATTGAAGTTACTTTAGAAGGTAAGGTTGTTGGAGAAGCTGTTGCATTAGGAAAATCGTTAACCGCCACTGTAGTGATTCATGCTGAAAATGAACCTAAAAAAGATAAAATAAAAAAAGGCACCTTGTAAGGCGCCTTTTTTTATGCTATATCGTCTTTTACGACTTGTTTTTTGATTTTATCAATAATTATCTGAGCTAATTTTTCTTTGCTTTCAAAAGTCCAACCTGCAATATGAGGGGAGAGTACTACTTTTTCGGACTGAATTAGGTATTGCATTGGTTCAGGTAAGGCTTCACCCGCAAACATATGTTCAAAAGAAGATTTTTCATATTCTAAGACATCTAATGCGGCACCTCGTATTTTGCCACTTGCTAAAGCTGCAACTAGATCAGCTGTTTGAACGGATTTTCCTCTTGCTGTATTGATTAACCAGAAGGGCTTGGTCATTTGCTCAATAAAATGCTGGTCGATCAGGTGAATAGTTTCGGGTGTTTGCGGAATATGTAAACTGACAATATCGGCTCGTTCTTGTAATTCAGCTAAAGAAACTTGTTTCGCATAAGCATTGGTTAAGTTATCTTTAATATCGTGAAAAATGACTTCGCAATCAAAGCCTTGTAGACGTTTGGCGAATGCGTTTCCCATATGTCCATATCCAATGATTCCCACTGTTTTTCCTTCTATTTCATAGCCTCTATTGCCTTCGCGAATCCAAATGCCTTGTCGAACTTCTTGATCAACTAGATTCAATTTGTTGAATAAGGACAATAACATTCCTAATGCATGTTCTCCAACCGCTGTTTGATTGCCTTCAGGTGCGGCGATTAAGGCAATGCCCTGTGCAGTTGCAAAGTCACAATCAATATTTTCTAAGCCTGCTCCAACGCGTCCAATGAACTTGAGCTGAGTAGCCGCTGCTAAAAAAGAAGAGTCGAGTTTAAATCGACTGCGAATGATGATGCCTTCATATTCGTGAATCGTTTTTAGAATTTCTTCTTTACTAGAGGTGTAATCTTCGATATTGGTATATCCCATTTGGGCTAATTGCTCCAGCATCAAGGGATGGTTGCTGTCTAGATGTAATACTTTTTTTACTGCCATCATATTAAATTTAGAAACCGAGAATCACTTTGGCAATAGAGAAGTAAATCAAAATACCAAAAATATCATTACTAGTTGTTATAAAAGGACCTGTGGCCAAGGCCGGATCAACTCCGTATTTATTCAGTAAAATAGGTACAAACGTACCAATTAAGCTAGCGATAATAATAACACTAATTAGCGCAATGGATACAGTTATGCCGATAATATAATCTACTCCCAATAAAACGTGACTACCAATCATTAGTAGAATAGCTAGCAAAAATCCATTTAATAGGCTCAAGGATACCTCTTTGCCTAAACGTTTCCAGATGGAGCCTGAAATGGTGTTGTTAGCCAACCCTTGTACAATGATAGCAGAGGATTGAACCCCTACATTTCCAGCCATTGCCGCAATAAGAGGGGTAAAGAAGAACAGAACGCCAAATTTTTCCATGGCATCCTCAAAGCTACGGGATACATTCACAGCAACAAAACCACCAATCATGGCTAAAATTAACCAGGGCAAACGAGCCTTAGTCAAGGTTAAGATACTGTCGTTGGTATCTACGTCTTGTGAAATACCAGCGGCTAATTGATAATCTTTATCTGCTTCTTCTTTGATGACATCGACAATATCGTCAATGGTGATTCGACCTACCAATCGCCCCATTTCATCTACGACAGGAATGGCTTCTAAATCGTATTTTTGCATGATACGCGCTACTTCTGTATCCTCTGTGTCTACTTTTACATAGTCCACTTTGGGGATATAAACGTCACTAATATGCGTGGTCGTAGAAGAGGTAAGTAAATCTTTAAGCGATAGACGTCCTTTTAATCGGCCTTCATCATCAACCACATAAATGGAATGTACGCGAGATACATGTTCCGCCTGTTTGCGCATTTCCTTTACACAGGTGAGAATTGACCAGTTTTCATTAACAGAAACAAATTCTTTGGCCATTAATCCTCCTGCGGTGTCCTCATCATAGCGCAATAACTCTACAATGTCCTTGGCGTGCTCTAAATCCTCCAGCTCTAAAAGAACTTCTTCTTTTCGTTTTTCGGATAATTCGGCGATGATATCCGCTGCATCATCGGTATCTAATTCGTCTAGCTCTTCCGCAATCTCTTTAGGAGAAAGACTTTTTAAAATCTTTTCTCGTAAATCTTCATCTAAATTTAGTAATATCTCTGCAGTAACTTCACTATCTAATATATCGAAGATATAAATGGCTTCTTCCGTGTGAAGCTCATTCATAATCTCTGCAATATCCACGGCGTGAATATCCTCGAGAAACGCTAATAGTTCAGCTTCCTTACCGCTAGCGATAAGTTCTTCGATTTGTAAGATAGCTTCATCACTGATTTTGAACTCCATGTACTTCTATTTTTTTTGTAAGATCAATAAATTCTTCCACACCTAATTGTTCTGGACGCAGGTTAAAAATCGTCTCTTCTCGAATGTCATCGGGTAAACCAAAGCTTTTTAAACTATTTCTCAACGTCTTTCGTCTTTGATTGAAGGCTGTTTTTACCACAGTAAAGAATAGTTTTTCATTGCAAGGCAAGCTGTAATTTTCCCTTCGTCTCATGCGCATCACGCCTGATTTTACCTTCGGTGGTGGGTTAAATACGTGCTCTGAAACGGTAAATAAATACTCCGTCTCGTAAAAAGCTTGAGTAAGTACGGATAGAATGCCATAGGTTTTACTTCCCTTTTTTTCACAGATACGCTCTGCTACTTCCTTTTGGAACATCCCTGAAAATTCAGGAATAAAATCGCGAAGCTCGAGTACGCGAAATACAATTTGCGTGGAGATATTATACGGAAAGTTTCCGATAACAGCAAACGGTTCTTGGTTGAAGGCTTGTACGATATTAAACTTTAGAAAATCTTGGGCAAAAATATGACCGTGTAATTTGGAGTAATACTGGTGTAAGTAGTCTACCGATTCCGTGTCAATTTCGACTACAAAGGTTTCAATAGGTTTATCCAAAACGTATTTGGTTAATACGCCCATTCCAGGACCAATCTCTAATACTTTTTTATAACCTTCTAAGGTTAGCGTATCAGCGATTCGCTTGGCTACACTTTCATCCGTTAAAAAGTGCTGCCCGAGGTGTTTTTTTGCTCTAACTTTATCCATTCCTGTTTCGTTTAGTATTCGCTTATAAGCGCAAGTTCTGTTTTGAAAGTAAGCATTTTATCGCCAAATTTTTTTCGCGATTCCATTTCAAAGTAGTCGTGCTCTTCGTTGTAAAACTGTTGTAAAAGCGCTGCATTAGCCGTTTCAAATTGAATAGAATAGGTGATTCCCCCCATCTCTTCGTCTACTAGGACTTTAACCATTCGAGCTTTATCAAACTTTTTGGTGTTTAAAATACCAGGGATGTAGAATTCATTGGTCCAAGCCATCCAGGCATCATGTACACTTTCGTGTATGTTTATTGTGATATTGTAAATAATCATAGGTTCTAATTTGGATTGTGCAAAGATAAAAAAAGCACCAAATGTCTTTTTAGGATTTGGTGCTTTTCATATACTTATACGTGTAGTGTAAAATTAATCAATAATATCAAATCCTGTGTACGGTCGTAAGACCTCAGGTATCACAATTCCTTCAGGTGTTTGATAATTTTCTAAAATACCAGCTAATACACGAGGTAAAGCTAGTGAACTACCATTTAAGGTATGTGCTAGTTGACTTTTTCCTGTTTTATCTTTAAAACGCAATTTCAAGCGATTCGCTTGAAATGTCTCAAAGTTAGAAACTGAACTAATTTCCAACCAACGGTCTTGTGCTGTTGAAAATACTTCAAAATCATACGTTAAAGCAGAAGTAAATCCCATATCTCCTCCACATAATCTCAAAATGCGATACGGTAATTTTAATTCGTGTAATAATTCTTGTACATGCTCTACCATGCCGTCTAAAGCTTCATAAGAACGATCGGGATGCTCAATGCGTACAATTTCCACTTTGTCAAATTGATGTAAGCGGTTTAATCCTCTTACGTGTGCACCATAAGACCCAGCTTCTCTACGGAAACAAGGCGTATAACCCGTACAAAGAATTGGAAAATCACTCTCTTGCAAGAGAACATCTCTAAACATATTGGTGATTGGCACCTCTGCCGTTGGGATTAAGTACAAATCATCTACTCCGATGTGGTACATTTGCCCTTCTTTATCCGGTAATTGACCCGTTCCAAAACCAGAAGCTTCATTGATTACGTGTGGCACTTGGTATTCTTTGTAACCAGCGGCTGTATTTTTGTCTAAGAAATACGAAATTAAGGCACGTTGTAAACGAGCCCCTTTTCCTTTATATACTGGAAACCCTGCTCCTGTAATTTTGTTTCCTAGCTCAAAATCGATTAAATCGTATTTTTTTGCCAATTCCCAGTGTGGTAAAGCTCCTTCATGTAACGTTGGAATTTCCCCGTGTTGATGCACCGTAATATTGTCATCTGCATCTTTTCCTGCAGGAACAATATCCGTTGGTACGTTTGGAAGGGTATATAATTTCTCTGTAAGCTCAGCAGAAACTTGATTTAACTGTTCGGTTAACTCTTTGCTTTGCTCGCGTAAATTTGATGTCTTTTCTTTGATGAGTTCGGCTTTCGCTTTTTCTCCACTCTTCATTAACTCGCCAATGCTTTTGGATAGCTTGTTGGATTCTGCTAAGACATTGTCTAATTCAACTTGTGTTGCTCTTCTTTTTTCATCCAAAGCAAGCACTTCGCTTAGCACTTCCGTAACATCAAGATTTCTTTTGGCCAAGCCTTTAATCACTTGTTCTTGATTCTCTCTAATAAAAGCTATCTGTAACATAGTATAAAAAATAATTTAAGTAACAAAGTTAGAAAATACTTTTTTATTATTGCCCTTTTTGTTGTATTTCATTGTGATTCTTCGATATAAAAAACGATTGTATCAACTAGGAAAACACTTTCCTTGTTTTTCTGGAACAATTTTCCTTTAAATATGTCAGACATCGCCAGTTTTACCTGTTTAAATTTTTGAATAAGAATGCGCTTACTGCGTTAAATTTGTTGAATAAATGAGAAAGGAAATAAGCGATAGACTGCCAAATAATAATAGTTTGATAAAAATAGTAGTTAGTTCAACTAAAATTTTATTTTTGCTTATTATTCAGATCTGAAACGAAATTAGTACAATGGAAATATTGATTAAAATTTCTCAATTTTTATTGAGTTTATCCTTTTTGATTATTCTACACGAGCTTGGACACTTTATACCAGCTAAATTATTTAAAACCCGTGTAGAAAAATTCTACCTCTTCTTTGATGTAAAGTTCTCTTTGTTTAAGAAAAAAATTGGCGATACGGTATACGGTATTGGTTGGTTGCCTTTAGGAGGATATGTGAAAATATCGGGTATGGTGGATGAGAGTATGGATACAGAACAATTAAAAAGTGAGCCTCAACCTTGGGAATTTCGTTCCAAACCAGCCTGGCAGCGTTTAATTATTATGTTAGGTGGAGTTACGGTAAACTTTATCTTGGCTTTTGTAATTTATATCGGGATGACTTATGCGTATGGTGATTTGTATATCTCGAATAAAGACATGGATCATGGAGTTTGGGTACAATCGCCTATTTTACAAGAGGCGGGAATGAAAAATGGAGATAAAATCATAGCTGTTGATGGGAAAGAAATCGAACGTTTTAATGATGTAGGCTATGAAGTTATGATGGGGCATCAGGTAGAAATTGAACGCAATGGAGTGCGAGAACAAATTGATTTACCTGTTAATCTATTAGGCCAATTGAGTGATGGAGCTAAAAAAGAAGGTTGGATTTCCCTGCGTATTCCTTTTATTATTGTTGGTTTTTCTGAAGATGTAAAAGATACAAATGCTACAGAAGTATTTCAAGCGAAAGATATTATTAAAAGCATTAATGGTATGGAAACCCCCTTTATTGATCAAGTACGACCAGCAATTGTGGGATTGAAAGGACAAACGGTACCAGTGGTAGTGGATCGCGATGGAAAAGAAGTTACGGTACAGCTACAGATTAATGGAGAGGGAGTAGCAGGTATTGCACCAG
The DNA here is from genome assembly GCF_046557355.1 of Myroides sp. DW712. NCBI lineage: Bacteria > Pseudomonadati > Bacteroidota > Flavobacteriia > Flavobacteriales > Flavobacteriaceae > Myroides > Myroides sp. DW712. The sequence goes on along the minus strand of NZ_JBKFDO010000005.1, from coordinate 4,813 downwards.
CACCGGGGTTATCAATAGAAACCATCAAGCAAATGGGCTTGTATAACATTAGTCAAGTAAAATATTCCTTAGGAGAATCGTTTTCTGTGGGTATTACCAAAGGAACAGAAAAAATAGGCGGCTATTTTCAACAGTTGAAAAAAATAGTAAAACCTGAAACGGGAGCTTATAAAGGAGTAGGTGGATTTAAAGCAATCTACGATATCTTCCCTTCGGTTTGGAGTTGGGAGTATTTCTGGAATATTACAGCTTTGTTGTCTATTATGCTAGGAGTAATGAACTTGTTGCCAATTCCTGCTTTAGATGGAGGGCATGTAATGTTCTTGCTCTATGAAATGATTACGGGAAGAAAACCAAGCGATAAGTTTTTAGAAAACGCCCAAATGGTTGGATTCTTTATTCTAATCGGATTGTTATTATTTGCTAATGGGAACGATATTTACAAGGCGATTTTCAAGTAAATAAAAAATAAAGCGAATGTATTTGCAGAAATAAAAAATGATGTTATATTTGCACTGCATTTAAGGTAAAGATACCTTCCTCCTTAGCTCAGTTGGTTAGAGCATCTGACTGTTAATCAGAGGGTCCTTGGTTCGAGCCCAAGAGGGGGAGCAAAAAAAGCCTGACAAGAAATTGTCAGGCTTTTTTGTTTCTAGATTTTATGACGTATTAGAAACATAAAAAAACCTGCCGTAGGCAGGTTTTTATTTGGATGAGACATTAGTCTATAATAGCAAAATCTTTTGTTGTATTTGCGTGAGCATCTTGTACGTTTAAAACGTTGCCATCTTTGTCTCTAATTACAACAATAGCTCTTAAGTTGCCTACTTCAGCATCTTTATATGTAGTGGAGAAGCGTTCAGCAATAAAGATATTTCCTTTTTTCGATTGAGAAGAAGGAATTTTAATTCCCGTAATTGCAGGTGTAGCTGCTTTTAATACTGCATGATGACGGTAGTTAGGTCCAATTCCTGCTTGGGAGTGTAATATGTCGTCCTCAACGATGTAATAATCCATACTTAAGTTCTCGAAATCTTCAGAAAATGCAATTTCAGCTTCTGCAAATCCTGAAGTTGCTGCTAGTCCAGAGTTAATCTTGATTCCTATTGGAGAAGTTTTTTGAACTAGTTTCATAGGTTTGTCTTGTTCATCTGATGTATTCCATTTATTCTTATCCCATACCAATTGTCCATTGATGATAATATAAGGAGCCCAACGACTACCTATATCACCAGTTAATTTCTCGTTGTAATAATCAAATAGAGGGTGTACAAAACTTGTAATTGTAAATTTATCGTACCCTGGAATACTGATGTGAATCCCAACAACTACTAGACTCGAATAATCTACTGAATGACCATTTCCGTTGTAAGTATGATTCTCTAATTTTTCAAGGGCTCGGATGGCAAGTGAACAGGGGCCACATTGTACACCTGTGAAATCTTCAATTAACACGCGGTGTTGATATTTTAAATCTCCAATTTCAACCTCTGGAACTTCGTCTTTAAATACTTTAATTGATACAGTATTACTGTCTTTAAATCCTGTTTTTTTTGCTGTTACCGCATAGGTACCTTCTGTAGTGAAGGTATATGGATTTTCTGTTATGGCTACGCCATCAACATAAAGCTCTGCATCTGCTAAAGTGTTTCCATCTCCAGTGACTTTGAATAGTACCGCTGTGTTCTCTAATATTCTTGTTTCTCCTTCTGCTTGTAAGATTAACGGTTTTTCTTCTTGTTCTTTTTCGCCATCACCTTTCTTTTTACCACCATCGTCACTACTACAGCTGGAAACCGTAATTAGTAATAGGAAGGCAGCTCCTAACACTTTCGTAAAAGTGGCTAATTTGTTCTGTTTCATAAAATAATTTGTTAAAGTTGTTTGTGTAAAAATATATATAAATTTCGGTTAATTAAAAGTTAAATGTATGTTTTTTTTCCTATTTTTGGAGCTTACAACTAAAACTAAAAAATTATGAAAGTGTTTTATGCATTTATTCTACTGTTTGTTTTCTCTGTTGCTACAGCGCAAAAAAGCGATTTACCTGCAGTAACGTTAGCTGATTTAGATGGGAAAAAGATTGAATTTTCTTCTTTGGCTAATGAAGATAAACCAGTTATTGTGAGTTTTTGGGCTACTTGGTGCGGGCCTTGCCTAAAGGAATTAGCAGCTATTCACGATGTCTATAGTGATTGGCAAGAAGAAACAGGCGTAAAATTAATTGCAGTATCTATTGACGATGCTAAATCAGTGAAGCGAGTAAAGCCTTTGGTTAATGGAAAAGGCTGGGAATATACGGTGTTACTAGATACAAATCATGATTTGAAAAGAGCAATGAATGTGGCTAATGTGCCGTTTACCGCTGTGGTTTATAAAGGTAAAATTGTATATAAACACACGAGCTATACCCCTGGGGTTGAAAAGGAATTAATTAAGCAGGTTAAAGCCGCAATGAAATAAAAGATGAAAAAGATATTTTTTACACTATGTGGATTACTCCTTTTTGTGGGTGCTAAGGCACAGGTACGTGTTGGTTTTGAAAATAATTCACAATGGTATGTGGATGATAAGAAGATAAAGATTGATGAATTAGAAGCTAAGGATCGTTTTCGTTCAAATTCATATCTAAAAGCAGATTACGATTGGAAGAATTGGAGTTTTGGTGCGCAAATTGAAGGATATGAACCGAAAGCAATCTTAAATTATTCCCCTGAATATAAGGGATTTGATATTGGGGCTATCTATGCTAGGTACAATAATAGAGAATTAGGGTTGGATGTAACTGCTGGTCATTTTTATGATCAGTTTGGCAGTGGATTGCTATTTCGCGCTTGGGAAGACCGACAAATTGGAATTAACAATGCTATTTTTGGACTCAATGTTAAATACACAATTTTAGATCATATTAATCTTACCGTATTAGGAGGTAAGCAACGCATCGGAATGGGGTTTGATTTGTCAGATTCGTATGTTTTCGGAGGAAATGCTGAAATTGATGTTGCGGAATTTTTGAAATTTGAAGAACTTGGGCTTCGTGCAGGTATTAGTTACCTCGGAAAAGTCGAAAAGGATAAAAAGTACCCCGTAGAAATCGAAAAGAATTTGAGAAAAATGCAAAATGCATTCTCAGGCCGTTTAGGTTTTGATTATAAAAATTTTTATGGTGAAGTTGAATATGTGTTTAAGGAGAAAGATGTATTAGTAGATGGAGGTATTAATGAGAATGTTGAACAAGCAGGAAATGCCTTGTTGTTCAATGGAGGATATTCTACTAAGGGTACTAGCTTTAGCTTCAATTTGAGAAGATTGGAAAACATGGCATTTTATTCGGATAGAGAGTTGACAGCTAACGTTTATACTAGAGGTGTATTGAATTATGTACCCGCTTTGACCAAACAATATGATTATTCTTTACAGAATATTTATGTGTATCAAGCCCAATACTTATTAAGTGCTTTTGATACTCAAGAGAAAATTGGAGAAATTGGCGGTCAATTCGACTTTTATCACAGTTTTGAAAAAGGATCAACATTTGGTGGAAAATACGGAACGAATGTGGTAATCAATGGGTCATATTGGGCTGGATTAAAACCTGATCCGAGAGTATACGAGGATGATAGTGAAAAAGTTAAAACAGGATTTCTAGATTTTGGAGATAAATACTATCATGATTTTGGTATTGAAGTTCGTAAAAAATGGAGTAATAATTGGTCCTCTATTTTTATGTACTTAAATCAGTATTACAACCAACGTGCATTAGAAAGCTTGTTTGAATCAGTAAAAACGAATATTGTAAGTGCTGAGGCTACTTATCAATTTATGGGAGATAAGTCTGTGCGTTTAGAGGCGCAACATTTATGGACGAAGGAAGATAAGAAAAACTGGATGGCTGGAACATTAGAATTTGCCTATAATTCTAATTGGTCCGTTTTTGTAAGTGATATGTACAATTATGGAAATGATATCGAAAAAGAAGATGAAGATGGAAATATTACCAAAGACCGTATTCATTATTATAATGTAGGGGCTAGCTTTACAAAAGGAACTACACGTATTTCTGCTAGCTATGGTAGGCAGCGTGGCGGTTTATTATGCGTAGGCGGTATTTGTCGCTATGTATCAGAAGCTGCAGGATTGACCTTCGGAATTACAACATCATTTTAAAATTTTAGGATTTTAGAATTATTATTTTGTTTTTGTATAGAGAGGAGCGCGAAAGTGCTCCTTTTTTTGTTGTTTGGCTTTTGTTGTTCGCGCGGTTTGCTCTTAGTTGGTATTTGTCTAAGTAAAATTATTTCTTCCTTATATATAGGTAGGGGCACATTGCCATGTGCCCGTACGAGCGCATGGCTATGTTCGCTTTGCTTGGATCTATTTTTAAAAGATGATGTTCTTATATAGGAGGGCTCCTTGCGGGATATCTTTTTTAAAAGATAATTTTCTATTAAGGGTGCACATTGCCATGTGCCCGTACAGATAAAAGGGAAGTATAGGCCATTTTTTTGATTGGCGTATGGGCACATGGCCGATGGGCCCTTTGTTTAGATGTATCTATTATAAAGGAATAACCAACAAAAAAGCAAAAAAACAAAAGAGCCATTCTCGCCAATCCTCACCCAACCTCACCAATTTCTCCAATTTCTCCAAAAAAAACTTTCCACCCTAAGACGCATCATAATAACGAGTTGCGGTTTTAATCAAAAATACTTTGTAAAAAAGGTTTAAAATAATTTGGAAGTGGCTAAAAAGGTACTACTTTTGCATCCGCATTAAACAAGCAGACGTTCATAGAAAAGCAGAAGAAAAAGAC